>JAJQHF010000228.1 GCA_021199975.1 Candidatus Gastranaerophilales bacterium | reverse complement strand
TTGAGGTATTGCTTAATTTTAATGATTTGTTTACATTTATTTACATTATTTTAAATTTTTAATTATTTCCGTAGTAAATTCTTTGGTAGAGGATATTCCGCCTAAGTCAGGAGTTAATATATTGCCGTCTTTTATAGTTTTATATAAAGCTTTTTCTATTTTTAATGCGATATCCTGTTGATTAATATGTTTAAGCATTTCTATTGCCGATAAGAGAAGAGCCGTAGGGTTTGCTTTATTTTGTCCTTTTATATCGGGAGCACTGCCATGAACCGGCTCAAAAACAGCGGCATCTATACCAATATTTGCACCTTGCGCAACACCTAAACCGCCTATTAAGCCGGCGCAAAGGTCTGACACTATATCTCCGTATAAATTCGGAAGAACAAGTACATCAAACTTTTCCGGATTTTGTACTAATTGCATACATAAATTATCAACAAGTATTTCTCTATATTCAATATCAGGATAATTTTTTGCGATTTCTTTTGTACATTCAAGAAAAAGACCGTCTGATAATTTGCATATATTTGCTTTTGATACGGCAGTTACCATTTTTCTGTTGTTTTTTACAGCATAGTCAAAGGCAAATTTTGCAATTCTTTTAGAGGCATGTCTTGTGATTATTTTAATTGATTCAGCTGTATTTTCATCAATTTTTCTTTCTATACCTGCATACAAATCTTCTGTATTTTCTCTCACTATAACTATATCAACATTATCAAAACGTGTTTTAATCCCTTCAATATTTTTACACGGGCGAAGATTTGCGTATAAATCCAATTCTTTTCTTAATGCAACATTTACACTTCTGAAACCTTTGCCTATAGGAGTTGTAACGGGAGCTTTTAGGGCTGTTTTATTCCTTTTTATTGACTCAATAACTCTTTGCGGTAAAGGAGAACCCTCTTTTTCAGAAACGTCAGCACCTGCCTCCTGTATATCCCATTCTATTTCAGCACCTGCCTCTTTTAATATTTTAACAACAGCTTCCGTAATTTCAGGTCCTATCCCGTCACCGGGTATTAATGTAACAGTCTGCATAATTTCTCCTATACTAAATCAAAATCCCCGTGCAATTTTATGTGTTCAATTAAACCGCCTTCTTTAAGAAGTTTAATCATTACATCAGGTAAAGGGGTAATCGGCATTTTTATATTTTGAGTTATATTGTGAATGAAGCCTTCTTTTATATCAATTTCAAGTTCATCACCTGCATTAATTTTATCGGTATCACATTCAATCAGCAGAAGTCCTATATTTATTGCATTTCTGTAAAATATTCTTGCAAAACTTTTTGCTAAGACTGCTCCTGTGCCTGCTATTTTAATAATTTGAGCCGCATGTTCTCTTGATGAACCAAGCCCAAAATTACTGCCTGCCACAACAAAATCACCTTTTTTCATCTTTAACGCAAAATCAGGATCCGCATCCTCCAATACATGTTTGGCTAATTCAGGTAAATTAGAGCGTAAATGAAATAATCGTCCCGGGGCTATATGGTCTGTTGAGATATTATCTCCGAATTTAAAAGCATTTCCTTTAAGTTTCATTATAATACCTCCCTTACATCGGCTATATATCCTTTTATTGCACTATATGCGGCAGTTGCGGGAGAACAAAGATATATAAATCCTTCCGTATTTCCCATTCTGCCTTGAAAATTTCTGTTCTGAGTCGCAAGACAAATCTCTCCGTCGCCTAATATTCCGGCATGAACTCCGACGCAAGCCCCGCACCCCGATGTTACTATTGCTGCTCCCGCTTCAACAAATGTTGAAATTAATCCTTCTTTTAAGGCTTCTGAAAATACTTCCCGAGATGCAGGTGCAACCAATAATCTTACACCTTCTTTTACTTTATTGCCTTTTAAAATACTTGCAGCAATTCTTAAATCTTCAATTCTTCCGTTTGTACAAGTTCCTATATATACTTGATTAATTTCGGTTTTCTTAATTTCATCAACAGTTTTTGTATTATCCACGGTATGAGGGCAGGAAATTACAGGTTTTAAGTCGTTTAAGTTAATATTTATAACTCTTTCATATACTGCATCTTCGTCTGCTTTTATTTCTTTAAATTTATCTTCTCTTCCATGTTCTTTTAAAAAGTCATATGTTTTTTCATCAGTTTCAAACAGACCGCATTTTGCGCCTGCTTCAACCGCCATATTGGATATTGTAAATCTGTCCGACATTGTCATTTTTTTGACTGCATTGCCCGTAAATTCCAATGCTTTATATGTTGCGCCGTCTGCACCGATTAAACCGATAAGATGTAAAATTAAATCTTTTGCATAAACACCTTTTGGAAATTCGCCTTCTATAACTATTTTATATGTAGAAGGAACTTTCAGCCAAGTTTTTCCGAGTGCCATTACAACCGCAATATCAGTAGAACCCACACCCGTAGCAAATGCGCCTAAAGCGCCTGATGTGCAGGTGTGAGAATCAGCGCCAAGCAGAACTTCTCCGGGATTTACAAAGCTTTCGACAAGTCTTTGATGACAAACCCCGTCGCCGACTTCTGAAAGAACAGCACCGTATTCTTTTGCAAAATTTCTTAAAATTGTATGTGTATTTGATAATTCTTTTCTCGGACTCGGGGCGGCATGGTCTATAAATAATATAGTCCTTTTGGGATTGTGTAGTTTTGGTTTATTTATCTTTTTAAATTCACTGACGGCTAAAGGTCCTGTTCCATCTTGAACCATTACTACATCTATATTCGAGATTATTAACTCTCCGGGTTTTACTTGTTTTCCCGCATGTGCGGATAGTATTTTTTCTGTAATCGTTTGTCCCATTGTCACTCCTATACAAATAAATGAGGTTTTGTAATAAAGTTATTATCAACTCTTTTCTTTAAATTTCCTGTTGGCATATAGTAAGGTGTTACTGTCATTATCTTTGCCGCTATATCAGGATAATAGTATATGAATTTCAGTTCGCTTTGCGTAAGCGGTTTTTGAGTATGAACATTAGCATATCGTGCAAGTTCAAGGATATTCCTTGCCTCATCTTCATCTTGAAACTCAATTTCCATTTTTTCATAGACATTTCTAAATCCTTTGATGCCGCCATATTCACCTGTCGTAATCATTCTTCCAGTTTCTACTATCTCCGGCTCTCCTCTTCCTAATTCTTCATAATCATATAATTCATAATTCAGTCTGTCTTTTAAGGCTCCATCTGCATGAATACCTGATTCATGTGCGAAAGCATTTGCACCTGTCGCAGGCTGATTAACCGGTATGGGAACGTTAAATGCGTAAGCCGTGTATTTTGCCAATTTCCAGGTCTTTGATAAATCAATATTAGGGTCTATTTCATATTTACCGTGCATTCCGCTTGATTTTAATACCCCCAGCAGGCATGAAATCAAATCCGCATTGCCTGCACGTTCGCCCATTCCGTTTACCGCAGTATTGATATAAGCATTTACACCCGCATCAATTGCCGCTTTAGCACCCATTACGGAATTTCCTGCTGCCATTCCCAAATCATTGTGAAAGTGCAATTCTATATCCATTTGTGTTTCCTGAGCAATTTTTGAAATTCTTTCATAAGCGCTTATCGGGTCGTCGTATCCTAAAGTATCACAATATCTGAATTTTTTTGCGCCGTGTTTTTTTGATTCAAGTGCAAATGTTATTAAATAATCAATATCGCTTCTTGAAGCATCCTCCGCATTTACGCCTATTGATTGAGCGCCGCATGCTATTGCCGTATCCAAAGCTTTATTTGTTGATTTTATAATATCATCACGTGTTTTTTTACCTCCAAATTTGCCTTTTATCATTTGGTCGGAGGTGGATACGGACAGATTAATATATTTCAAACGAGGTACATTTTGAAAAGACAGAATTACGTCTTCTTCAATACCTCGCATCCAACCGGAAAGTTTTGTTCTTGTTATAACTCCTCTGTCGACAAGCTCAAGATTTCCGTTTAAATAATTAATTTCATGTTTTGTTGTAGGAAAACCAAATTCCGATTGAGTTATACCTATATCATCCAGCATTAAATTAATGATTGTTTTTTGGAGTTTTGCCAATCCCAGCCTTGAAGTTTGTACACCGTCCCTGTTTGTTACATCAACAAAGTATATATGTTTTTTCGACATTATTAATTCCTTTTTATAATGAATTTTATGCAGATTATAACATAATTTGCTTTTAATTAAAAATCAGATGTTTACTTTGTATATAACTGTTGTTTTTTTTCATATTTTCGTAAAAATTACAATTTGAACACGCAATCGATTCATCAGGTGTAATTTTGCCTTCAAGCATTTTTCTCATAATTTGCATTTTTTCTGAGTTTAAGGCTTTTTTTAATGTTGTATCAAAAACATTTATATCTAAATCATTATGAGTAGAACAACAGCAGCCTAAAAGTTTTCCGTTCCAGTTAATTTGAGGCTGAGTCCAAGGCTGTCGGCATAAGTCAGTATAATTTCTGATTTCTTTTATTAGCTCGTTTCCGTTATTAAAAATTCCTTTTCTTTCATTTATGACTAAAAGTTTTTGATTGTCAAAATTTTTAGGTAAGTCTTTTTCGCTCCACGGAAATTTAAAATATATATTATCCATTCCTATAATTCTTGCCATATTAACGGCTTTGCTTATTTCGGATTTATTATGCTCAAATATTATAAATTGCCACTGTAATAACGGATATATGCTTTTATATTTGCTTTTTATACTGTTTAACTTCTTTATATTACCGATTACCGTATCAAAATTCCCGTTTCTCCTGTATATTGAATAGGTTTCATTTGAACAGCCGTCTATGGAAATTGTCAAACCTTTAAATTTATATTTAACAAGAGTATCAAGCATTTCATCGGAAACCTTATTAAAATTTACACCGTTAAAGGCGGTTAAAGATACTCCTTTTCTATAGGAATACTTAATTATATCGGATAGTTCGGGGTTTAAAAATATCTCACCGCTTAATGAAAGCTCTGCATTTTTAATATAAAAATTTTTTTCGATAAATTTTTTGTAATCTTCAAATTTTAAATAACCGCTTCCGATTATACATTTTGTATCATTTTTTCGCATGTAGCAATCAGGACAGTTCAATTGGCAATAACTGCATGCCTCAATACGCACGGAAGACGGCAGATGATTAAATTTTCTGTATAAAAAGCCTAATAAATCCATTATTCTTATTGATATTTTATTTTTCTTCTGTACTCATCGTATGAAAGATTTGATATTTGTCCTTTAAAAAGCCCTACAAAGAATACAATACAAAGAAAAACCAAATCCATAAAAATTGCGGCAAGAGATATAAGCTCATTAGAAATCGGTAACGCAGGATTTTTCCAATCGCAAAACAGCGAAAATAATTGAATTATAACAGCAAACCATATTATTGTTGAAATAGTTTTATATCTAGAAGTATCTCTTCTTCCGCAAACATCAAACAGTCGTCTTTCTACCAGAGAAAGAAACGTTATTGTATATAGTACAAAAGCTGTATACAGC
Source organism: Candidatus Gastranaerophilales bacterium (assembly GCA_021199975.1). GTDB lineage: Bacteria > Cyanobacteriota > Vampirovibrionia > Gastranaerophilales > Gastranaerophilaceae > Avigastranaerophilus. Next base: position 11,259 of record JAJQHF010000228.1, on the reverse strand, counting down.
GTAATTTTTGAAATTATAACGTAAGTTTCGGTAAGTACATTCGGGATAACATAATAAGTAAATATATAATGTGTTAAAAATGCAATAACAGCAAGTATTACCAAATTTATATAGTACCATTTTCTGCCAATTGCGTTATTAGAAGCAAACAATCTGTCATCACTCATAAAGAACCTCCTCCATATTGTTATAATAAGTATAGATTATTAATTTAGTATTATCAACAGGATTAAATAAAATTTTATTTTCCTTTTATAAAACAGAAAATTATTGATGCGATAAAAGCTAAAGGAATAAGAACAGATATAACAAAAGTATCAAGGATATTAATAATAAAAGGAATTATATCGAAAAAATATCTTAAACAAAAAAGATAAAGAACAGGAAATATAAAAATAAAAACAAAAATCCTTTTCATATTTATAATAAAATTGTAGGATTTACTGCGGGAAAAATCGGCAATTCTTCTGTATATAACCGATAATGCGGACATTAAAATCACAAACTTAAAAAGACCGACCATAAACAATAATACGGAAAAAAGAAATTTAACAGGAATAAAAGGTTCAAAATTTTCAAACCTTATAAATGAACAACCGACATATAAAGCTATAAGTATAAGCATATTAATTAAGTAATTTTTTCTGCTTATAGTTCCGTTATAACTAAAAAAATCATTGTTAGATTCGTGCATAAATTCCTTATAAATGCTTATTAATGTTGTTAATTATTATACTTTTCGGCACAATATTGACAATTCTTTCGACAGGTTCACCGTTTTTGAATATCAAAAGACACGGAACACCGCTTATAGAATACTTTTGAGCTGTTTCCATATTTTCATCAGCTTTTATTTTTACAAATTTTGCTTTACCATCAAATTCTTTTGATAATTCATCTATTACGGGAGAAAGTTTTCTGCATGGTCCGCACCATTCAGCCCAAAAATCGACAATAGTCAATTTTTTTTCATTTAAAACTTCATTTTCAAAAGACTTATCGGAAATTTCTAAAACATCAGACATATCAAATCCCTCTTACCTTGTTGTATATAATAACTCAATTTTTCAAATTGGTAAATAGTACGTGAATAATGTTAAAAGTGCAGATAAAAATTTTCTTGTTGACAAATTTTTCTTGACAATAGATTATGTCCCTTATATTATACAAGAGGCATAGAAATGTGCCGGTGTAGCTCAACGGTAGAGCAACGGTTTTGTAAACCGTAGGTTGTAGGTTCGATTCCTATCACCGGCTGTTTATGCGTTTGTACATTAAAAATCAAATAGTTAATTTATCAGGAATATTTATCTGATAAATTAAGAGGTTTCAAAGTTGTAATTTGGGTAGATGGCCGAGTGGCTAAAGGCGACAGACTGTAAATCTGTTGACGAGAGTCTACGGTGGTTCGAATCCACCTCTGCCCATTTTATAATTTTTTGGAGTTTCAAGGATATTAATATATGCTTGAAAGGGGTATTTTGCCCTTGTAGTGCAGAGACTCTGCCGAATAAAAGCTGCCGGTGGCAAGTTTTGAGAGAGGCAGCATTTTGGAAGGCGCTGCAAGAAAGAAGCCCAAAAAACACATGCCCTTGTGGCGCAGAGGCAGCGCATTCCCTTGGTAAGGGAAAGGTCATGGGTTCAAGTCCCATCAAGGGCTTATAAAGTTAAATAATCAAAACAATATAGTATAAGTACAAAATATTACAGAAAAAAGGAGTTTAAACTCATGGCACGAGAAAAGTTTGAAAGAAACAAACCGCACGTTAATATTGGTACTGTCGGTCACGTAGACCACGGTAAGACAACATTAACTGCAGCAATTACATCTTGTATGGCAGCTGTTGGTAAAGCTCAAGCAAAAAAGTTTGATGAAATCGACGCAGCTCCGGAAGAAAAAGCTAGAGGTATTACTATTTCTACAGCTCACGTAGAATATGAAACAGATGCAAGACACTATGCACACGTTGACTGCCCCGGGCACGCTGACTATGTAAAAAATATGATTACTGGTGCTGCTCAAATGGACGGTGCTATATTAGTTATTGCGGCTACTGACGGTGCAATGCCTCAGACAAGAGAACACATCTTACTTGCAAGACAGGTTGGTGTTCCTAAGTTAGTCGTATTCCTTAACAAATGCGATATGGTTGAAGATGATGAATTGCTTGAATTAGTTGAAATGGAAGCAAGAGAATTATTATCAAAATACGAATTTGACGGCGACAATACTCCTTTCATCAGAGGTTCAGCTTTGAAAGCGTTAGAAGCAGTTCAAGCTAATCCGACTGTTGCAAGAGGTCAAGATAAATGGGTTGATAAAGTTTGGGAACTTATGGATGCTGTTGACAGCTGGATTCCTACTCCGCAGCGTGATGTTGATCAACCGTTCTTAATGCCGATTGAAGATATTTTCTCTATCACGGGTCGTGGTACAGTTGCTACGGGAAGAGTTGAAAGAGGAAAAGTAAAAGTTGGTCAGGAAGTTGAAATCGTTGGTTTAGGCGATACAAAGAAAACAACCGTTACAGGTGTTGAAATGTTCAGAAAACTTCTTGATGAAGGTATAGCAGGTGATAATATCGGTGCTTTATTAAGAGGTATTGATAAGAGTGATGTTCAGAGAGGTCAAGTTTTGGCAGCTCCCGGTTCAATCCATCCGCATACTAAGTTCACAGCTAACGTTTACGTTTTAACAAAAGATGAAGGCGGACGTCATACTCCTTTCTTCCCTGGTTACAGACCTCAGTTCTACATCAGAACAACGGACGTTACAGGTTCAATTAAATTTGAAGGTGAAATGGTAATGCCCGGTGATAACGTAGTTATGGATGTTGAATTAATCGCTCCTGTTGCTATTGAACAAGGTATGAGATTTGCTATCAGAGAAGGCGGTCGTACAGTCGGCGCTGGTGTAGTTGATAAAATTACTGAATAGCACTTTATAAATTTTGAATAAGCCGGATATCTTATCCGGCTTATTTTTTTGTAAAAAAAATTTAATATTCTGACAAAAAGTTACATGTTCACATTTTATCTATTTTGTATAGAGAGAATACTTGTGAAAATTCAAACAATTACAAATATATATAATTCTTTTAATAATTGGAATATTAATAAAACTTCGCCGAAATATATTAACAACAAACAAAATATGGCGAGTGATATTGTCAGTTTTTCTGCGAAAAAGTATGATATAAGTTCTATAATAAATCCTACTAACCATTGCGCTTATTGCGGATGTAAGGTATATACGGAACAACAAATTGACTCAATGGCAAAATATATGCTGGCATCTAAATACGGACGCCTGGACGGAGAAATCAAGAGTGTTTTGGAAAAGCTTGAAGATGCAAAGCGTTCGCAGGAAATTGCAAGTGCAAAGAAAATTGAAAATAAAGAAGAGATAGATTTTTTTAAGAATTTTATGAAAAATTCTTCGGCAAAGCCATATTTAAAGGGGCAAGCTGTTTTTGAAGAAGTATACGGGATTGAAAAAGAAGAAGCATTGGAATTATTGAAAAAAAATATGCGTCCTTTGCTTCAAACCGTTGATCATGTTTCACCGCAAAATGAAAATATGGAGAATAAGAATTCTGATGTAAATTTGGTTGAAGCATGTTATTGCTGTAATCATGATTTAAAAAAGGGCAGTTCTTTCGGCGAGTTTTATACAATGTTTCCTTCAATAAGAAATAATATGCCGAAAGAGAAATTTGAATATGCCTTTTCAAATTTGTTAGGTTCTTCTCAAGAAGTTGTTTCTCAACGGCTTTCTGCTGCAAACATGTTAAAAATGCTTGAAAGATTATTTGTTCAAAAAAAAGAAACCTCAGACTATTTAGAATCTATTAATTACAGAATACAGGGTTGTAAGGCAGGTATTATTGAGTCTATAAAATCATGTGAAGCTAATATTTCCTCAAACCAAGCAGAAATAGCAGATTTGCAAAACAAATTCGAGGAATTAAATAAGGATCCCGAGTATGCTGCCATGATTAGGAGGGAACAATTGCTCTCTCAGATTAATTCAATAAAAGACGTTATTTCTTCTTTGAGTATAAAAAGAAAGAAATCAAGTGATTCTATTAATGAATTAAATAATCCTAAGTCCGTGAAAAAAAATCAACAGCCCCTTGAACCGGAAGAAAAAGAAGCAAAAATAAAAACTCTTAAAGATGAACTTTATGCTTACGGCGAACAAATTGCGCAGCAGGAAGAAAGACAAGTTCAGCTAGAATTAGAGCTTCATGAATTAAATGAAGAATTTCCCGCTGCGGAGGTAATACAACGTCAAAAATCAGAGGCGGAAAATATTTACAATGCACATTTATCATTGAGGCAAACAAAATCTGCTTTAGATAAAAAGAAAGAAGAATCAGATTTATTAACGGAAAAAGAGGTTAGTTTAAAATCGCAGATTTCTGAAATTTCACAAGAAGATATTTCCTTTGCGCAAGATAGTTATTCAGAAGAAAAGCAAGCTTTATTTGAAAGGTATAAAAGCTTAAAAGAAGCATTAACATATATTGAAGAACATCATAACATAGGGACGATGAAAGTTTTGATAAATAATGCGGCTAAAAATCCGATAAAAGAAGAAATACAAACTCTTGAAAGAGAAGATATCGTTGATGATTATATTAAGTGTTTAACAAGAGATAAATTAAAAGCAGAGTTGGAGAAAGTTAATAAAGAAAAATCGAAAGTACAAAGTGATATAGAAAGTATGGAAAAGGAATGCAGTTCATATAGTCAAATATCAGCTAAGATGACATTAGAAGATGCACAATCTCAAATAAAGTTGTGTTCTGCTCATTTAAAAAGTTTAAGAGAAAAAGAATTACTTTGTTCTATTCCTAAAAAGATTAATGCTTTAAATGCCGAAATTACTCTTCTTAATCAAACAATAAAAGATTTAAAGTCTAAGCTTGAAGAAATAGATTTATAAGTTTCTTAGCTCCTTAATAATTGTAAAAAAGTTGTCTATTTTTTTTTTGTAATTTATCATTTAAATGGGAGAACTATGGTATAAATGCAGTTTTCATATAAAATATTAATATTGGATGATGATAAATTGGTTACATCTTCTTTGAAATCTTTATTGACTTTAGAGGGGTTCTCAAATGCAGTGTTCTTTAATAATCCGATAGAAGCCGTCAATTATTTGGGAAATAATGTTTGTGATGTTATTATTTCCGATTTTATGATGGACGAAATGAACGGGTTGGAATTTCTTTCAAAGGCAAAAGAATTAAATAAAAATTCAAGCTTAATATTACTTACGGGATATGCGGATAAAGAAAATGCAATCAAGGCTATAAATGAAGTCGGGTTATATAAATATATAGAAAAACCCTGGGATAATGATGAGCTGATTATTAATATAAAAAATGCTTATGAGCGTGCGCATTTGATTGAAGAATTAGAAAAATCAAATAACAGCTTGAAAAAATATTCTCAGCATTTGGAAGAATTAGTACGGGAGAAAACAGCGGACGTTATAGAAATGAACGAAAGATTGAGCGCTGTTTTTAATAATTGTGCTGACGGAATTATTATTTTTGATAAAAAAGGTTCTGTAATTGATGTTAATCCTGCTTGTGAATCTTTGTTCGGTTTGTCTGAGGATATTCTTAAAACAAAAAAAGTTTCAGATTTGTTTGAAACTCTAGATTTAAACTGGGACGAAGTATTTAATAGTACAGAAGAAAGACTTTTGAGAGAAATCCAAATAGAAAATACAGCCACGGGAAATAAAATTCCTGTTGAGTTAAGCTGTGCGTATATTCCTGCTAAATCCGAAAAAGATTATGCTAAGTATGTTTTTGTTATCAGAAATGTGAATTTTCAAAAAGAAATGGAGAGAATACGTGAGGATTTTATTGCAACATTGACTCATGATTTAAGAACCCCTTCTTTAGCCGCTATTCAAACTTTAGAGTATTTCTTAAACGGAAAAGTGGGTGAATTGAATGAAAAACAATCCATGCTGCTTAAAACAATGAAAAAAAGCAATGAAGATATGCTCGGGCTTGTAAATACATTATTGGAAGTTTATAAATATGAAGCGGGTCATTTAAAACTGGTTAAAACTCCTTTTTCTTTTGACAGGCTTGTCGATGAGTGTGTTGAACAGGTTCTTCCTATTGCGGAAGCAAAAAATCAAAAAATTGAAAAATTATTTAAAAATACAGATAATGTTGAAATTTATGCGGACAGAAATGAAATACGCAGAGTAATAGTAAATTTACTGGGTAATGCTGTTAAATATACCCCAAATGACGGATTAATAGAGATTAAAGCCGAAATAGAGGAAAATGATTTACATTTTTCTGTTAAAGATAACGGTGAAGGTATTTATAAAAAAGATATTCCGAAACTTTTTAAACGATTTTCGCAGGGAACACAAGAAAAACGTTCTATCAGTACAGGCTTGGGACTGTATTTGTCAAAGCAGATTATTGATGCACACGGAGGCAAGATTTGGCTTGAAAGTGATAAAGGAAAAGGAAGCGAGTTCTTCTTTCTTCTTTTAGATGCGGCAGTGGCAAAAGATAAGGAAAAATTATGGACAGCATAAAGATTTTACTTGTTGAAGATCATACAATGGTTCGGCTGGGACTTTCTCTTGTTTTTGAAAATACGGAAGGGGTTATGCTTATAGGGGAAGCCGAAACGGGTAAAAAAGGGGTTGAACTTGCTTTAAAACTTAATCCTGATGTAGTGTTAATGGATATAGGACTGCCTGAAATGGATGGCATTCAGGCAACATCTCTAATAAAAAAATCTAATCCCAATATAAAAGTTCTTATTTTTACATCAAGAGAATCTGAAAATGATGTTTTTGATTCCTTATCCGCAGGAGCGGACGGGTATATTATGAAAGGTGCAAATGAAGAACAGATGATTGCGGCAATAAAGGCAGTTTCAGAAGGAACTGCATGGCTTGATCCCGCTATTGCAAGATTAGTTCTTTCCAATGTAAAAAAACAGTCGTCATCTTCTTCTTTTAATTCCTCCTCCTCAGTAAATAAAAATGCTAAAAATACCTATGGTTTAACAGATAGAGAAATTGAAGTATTGGCTTTAATTGTTGAAGGTTTAAATAATTCACAAATAGCAAAACGACTGGTTATAACTCTTTCTACCGCTAAAGCTCATGTTCACAGTATTTTACAGAAATTGTACGTAACAAACAGAACTCAAGCTACTATTCAAGCGGTTAAAGAAGGTCTTGTTTAATGAAAAAGTATTTTTTTCTTATTTTTTGTCTGTGTTTTCTTTCTTTAGGATTCTCTTTAGCTTCTCAAAAAGAAGAAGAAATCCCCGACCCTTTGTATCTCAATTCCGAAGTTTTAGATTCTACTGACATTGAAGAAACGGTAAAAGAAGAAGATCCGAGAACTTTAGAAGAAAAATTTAGAGAGAAATTTCATTTAAAACCTTCCAAAAAAATTTATTATCATAATATAGATAAATCAAATATTCCGATTACAGAAGAGGATTACGACATTATGTCGGCAGATAAAAAGAGAAAGGATTTTGAAATACCTGAACCTGAGTTTACTCAATCGGAAGAAATTATTCTTCCTGACCCGCATTATAGGGTAGTAAGTTATAATAATCCCCCCGGACAAAGAAATATCGATATAACAAAAGTTGTTTCAAACAGAACGGTTTCTTCTCCCGGGATTTTATCACCTGATAAGAAAAAAATAGTTTACACTAAATGTTTCTTTTATCCTAAATTTTCGCAAATTGCTTCTTCCGCTTATTATGTTCCGGTTCAAAAAGGTATAAATGATGCTTATGAAGCTTTATATAAAACCAATGTTATACAAGGAGATGTTCAGCCTATAGTTTCGGTCGGTATGGACTATATACAAAAACATCAATTTAAAACTCTTTTTCCTATAGATTGGTCAAAAGACAGCAGTAAAATTGCATTTAAAGAGAAAATCGGTTCAAATTTTGAAACAACATGGCAGACAAATGTAATAATTTATGATTTTAAATCTAAAAGCTGGAAACGTTTAACGGCTGTTAGAGAAGCTATTATTTATTATTGGCGCCAAAATAAGCAGATTGAGTTAAAAGATTATATGTGGGATATTTTTCCTGTGGGGTGGGATAAGAAAAATCCCGACCGCATAATTATTTATGCTTTCGCTTTTACTTCCGATAAACCGCTGTTTCTTGGAACTTGGAGTATTGATTTCAACGAAAATAAGTCTTCTCTTTTATCAATTGACTCAACTAATTCAGAAATTGATTTAAACGGTTTTGGTTTAAAAGAAATAAAATACGAACATTAGCTTGTTTAATTTAAATATTGTCCTTTATTATCACCATAAATGGTAATTTAATAAATCCTATTTTGTAATAAATTACCTTTGTATCATTGATTTGAAAGGATTTTTCATGTTTTCACACGGCGAAATAACAAAAGACCTCTCAAGAGGCAAAAAATTTTTTGAAGACATTATTTCTTATACGGTAGGACCTTTTACCCTGGATGAAATTATTGCAAACAGAACAAATACTGTAAACATTGTCGATGTAAGAGAATATAAGGACTATATTAACGGTCATATTCCTTATTCAGTACATATTCCTTATAAAGATGAAGAATGTAATTTAGACATCCTTGATAAAGATAAGGTAACTGTTGTATATACTTACTCGGATTCTTGTCCTAGAGCTTATAAAAGTGCATTAAAACTTATAGAAAAACACTATCCTGCCGTAATATTAAGAGGCGGTTTTAAAGAATGGAAGAAATTTGATTTTGATATTATAAAAAATGACTCCTCGGATTATAACGAATCTTCTCCAAATGAATAAACTTTGCTGTTTATAAAAACTAACCCTGAAATTAAAAATTTCAGGGTTTTGAGTATTATACCCTACAAATGGAGTAGGGCGAAATCATAAATTTATGATATAAATCTCATATAGTTGAGAGAGGAACACCGGCATGAAAACATTAAAAGAAAATTTCAAAAAATATTTGCTTATTAAATACACAAAATCAAAGTTAGTTGAATGTAATAACCATATATCTAAATCTATTCCGTGGATTCAAAGAAAAAGCCTTTCAAATACAATTGAAACACATTGTAAAGTTCTTTTAAGCACTTTAATAAATAGTCCTGAAAAACAATCTTTCCGCAGAAATAAATTTATTATTGATTCTGTTTTAAAATACACTTTGGGAAAAAGCGAAAATTTATTAAAATCAAATAAAAAAGCAAAAGATATAAAAACATACATGCAGCTGAACTCATTCATTGTTTATGATGAAATCATAAAAGGACTTGCCTCAAACAAAAATAAAAAATCCATTAAATTTAATATTGAAAAACAGCTTTCCGATATTCAGGAGAAAATGGATTCAAGGAAAAGTATAGAAGAAATTCTTAATGAAAAAATAAGTGCATAAATATCTAATCCGGTGTCGTACTCTGCCACCGGTTCTTCACCGCCGTTCGAGTACTCACTTTTTAAAGTTGCCACTCTTAAATTTTCACTTACACCTTCGGCTTATCGTGAAAATTTGTTCGGACAATCAATCAAACAAATCGGTTTCATATATTAAGCCATATTGAGCCGCAATATCTTCTATAAATTTATGTCTTGTTTGAATACCTTCTTTGGTATCCATATACTTTTGGATTAAATTATAATTTTCCATGATAGAATTATGAATTTTATCGTACTTGGCAGGATACTGAAAGATTTGAAATGCCATTAATTTATTGACTTTATTTTTAATTTCTTCCAAGCTTGCGTTTTTAAAGTCAATACCATATTTTGATGCTTCATTAACTGCATCTTCATCGGATAATGATTGATTTCCGTTATATTCTTTGAACATTGCAATTAAATCATTTTTATTAATTTTATAATCAATCCCCAATTCATCCATAGCTTTAACCATAAGCTGTTTTTCAAGTTCACAATATAATTCGGTGTAACTTTTTTCCGCATTAAAAGGATATTTTTTTGTAAGCCTTGAATATTTTCCGTCAACGGTAACGGCTTCCATTGTTTTTGCCTCCGTAGCAAGGAGTATTGCAATATCTCCCGTTGATAACGGAAGAGGAACGGGATGTCCGTGCATTAATATTGAATTCGGTTCTACTTTTCTTGAATCGGTTGAACAACTGTTTTCATTACCGCTTGATTCTTCCAGTATTCGTCCGTCGGGAGAAATTGTGAAACCATACTCAATATTATTTTGTTTAAGAACTGCCGTTATTTTATCTTTTGCATAAGAAATAGTTTTTGATAACGAATTTTCTGTTTTTTCAAAAGTATCACAGGGCATTTGTGCGGAGAAACATACGGGTTTTCTATTATCCGCCTGCGGTTTGACTATTCCCGAAAAACTTATACGACTTATCATACATACTCCTTTTTTAAATAAAATAAGTTTGTAAAGCGAATAAAATGCTTTAATTTTTATAAATTGCAACAAAATTTAATATTGTTTTAATCAGGTTATTTTACTTAAAATTAAAAATAATGTTAATAATTGTAAAAAGTACAACGCAATATTTAAACTTGTTTTGTTTTTTATCCGATATACAAAATGTAGGATGTAAAAGAAAAAGAATTTGTTATGGATAGAATTAATAATGCAGGAAATGCAGAGCCATTAAAGAAAGTTGAAAACAAAAGAAATAAAAAAGATAAATCCTCAATAAAAATTAAACCCGAGCAAAAAATAGGAGATTTATCCCGGCAGATAGAATATTTAGGCGCCATAAACAAGGTTAATATTAATAAAAAAAACGTTTCTCCTTCTAATATGCAAGAAAACATCAGTTTTAAAGGTTCTATGGATTCTAATAAAAAATTTACAGCACTTTCGAATGAAGAATATGAAAAACTTAAAGAAAAAATTAATGAAAAGTTAGAGCAAAATCCCGAGTTAGAAGAGCATATACAGTCAAGTATGATTAATAAAAATAATATTTTACTTGCGGACAAAATTTTATCCGATGAAAGATTATTTGATAATCCTAATTTTATGAAATATGCGGAAAAGATGATTTCTGCTGCCGGTACTACTGAACAAGCTCAGGCAAAATGTGATATGATTGATAAAATCTTATCAGATGAAAGGTTATTTGATAATCCTGATTTTATGAAATATGCGGGAGGTATGGTTTCTGCTGCTGTCAATACTACTGAACAAGCTCAGGCAAAATGTGATGTTATTGATAAAATCTTATCAGATGAAAGGTTATA
>JAJQHF010000121.1 GCA_021199975.1 Candidatus Gastranaerophilales bacterium | reverse complement strand
GCTTTATTTTATCATAAAATATATAAAGTTAAGTTTTTGCTTTATCGTGAAAATTTGTTTTTGAAATCTTTAAATATCAAACTTTTTATAAATATAATCAATATTTTTAAGGTAATCATTGATATCAAAACATTCTTTAATTTCAAAATCCGAAAGATAGTGCTTTATATCTTTATCGTTTACCAGATTATTAATAAAACTGCCGTTATTGTTGAAAGCATTAAGGGCATTTCTTTGTGTAAGGGTGTAGGCTTCTTCTCTTGAAAGACCTTTTGAGCATAATTTTAGCAGCACTTTTTGAGAATAAACTATACCGCCGAACAGACTTGTGTTTTTTAACATATTTTCTTTATGTACAACAAGATTTTTTATTGTATTTTCAAGTCTTACAAGCATATAATCAACAAGTATGGTCGAATCGGGGAAAATAATTCTTTCAACGCTGCTGTGAGATATATCTCTTTCATGCCAGAGTGCAATATTTTCTAATGCAGCAATTGAATTTGAGCGGACAACTCTTGCTAAGCCCGATAAATTTTCGGCAGATATGGGATTTTTCTTATGCGGCATAGCAGATGAACCCTTTTGACCTTTTGCAAAACCTTCCTCAACTTCAAGAACTTCAGTTCTTTGAAGATGTCTTAATTCAACGGCAGCCTGCTCAATTACGCTTGCAATTAAAGCTAAAGCCTGCAAATATTGTGCGTGGATATCTCGAGCAATTACTTGAGTAGAAAACTTAGCAGGTTTTAACCCCAAACTTTCACAAGCAAGTTTTTCTATTTCAGGATTTATATTGCTATATGTACCCACAGGTCCTGATATTTGCCCGACAGCAGCTTCTTTAAGCGCCTTTTCAAAATTTCTTTTGTTTCTTTCAAACAAATCTATCCAGCCGCATAATTTTACTCCGAAAGTCATCGGCTCTGCGTGAATTCCGTGAGAACGTCCTATACAAACCGTATTTTTATGTTCTTTTGCCTTCTCTTTTATAATAGAGATAAGATTATCCACATCTTTAAGAATTACAGCCCCTGCATCCCTCATTTGAAGAGCAAGAGCAGTATCAATAACATCCGAGCTTGTCATTCCCATATGAATATATCTTGAATTTTCTCCGACATTCTCATTAACATTAGTTAAAAAAGCAATAACATCATGGTGAACTTCTTTTTCAATTTCATCAATTCTTTCAACAGAAAAAGAAGCTTTTGAAATAATATCATTTAATACTTCATCCGAAATTTGACCAAGTTTATTGTATGCCCTGCATACAGCAAGTTCTACATCAAGATAATACTTAAATTTAGAATTTAAATCCCAAATTTTTTTCATCTCTTCTCGAGAATATCTTTCAATCATAGTTATTCCTTTTTTAGCAATTTTATTTTACAATAACAGCATAAGGAGTTCAAGAAAAGCATTCTTGAAAGGTGGAATATGAGCATAACAAACAAAAAACAGCCGTTTTTTTATGATATTACATTGCGTGACGGAAATCAGTCATTAAAGAAGCCGTGGAACACTTTTGAAAAAGAAATTATTTTTAATCACCTTGTAGAATTAGGCATACAGGGGATAGAAGCCGGTTTTGCTGCAGCCTCCGAGATGGACTTTGAGGCCTGCTCAAGATTAGCTCAAATTGCACCTGATAATATTGTAATTTCGGCTCTTGCAAGATGTATTGAAAATGATATTACAAAAGCTGTTCAATCAATTCAAAGTGCTGCAAAAAAAAGGGTTCATACTTTTATTGCAATGAGTCCGTTTAATATGGAATATGTTCTTAATAAATCGCCTCTGGAAGTCAGAAAACAAGCTGTAGAAGCTGTGGCTTTTGCAAGGAACAAAATTGGAAAAGACGGAGAAGTTGAATTTTCTGTTGAACATTTTGGAGATTGTCACGAAAATATTGACTTTGTTATTGATACTTTACAGGAAGTCGTAAAAGCAGGCGCAAATGTCATTAATCTTCCTAATACCGTTGAGAGGACAAGACCTAAAAAATTTATTGATTTAGTTGAAAAAGTATATAATGCTCTTCCGAAAGATATTATTATATCGGTTCACAACCATAATGACTTAGGCATGGCAACAGCAACAACCGTTGAAAGTTATTTTGCGGGTGCCGTTCAATTGGAATGTGCTTTAAACGGATTGGGAGAACGTGCGGGAAATACAAATCTGTATGAAGTTGCAGTTGCACTGCATAATTCAGGGGTTAATGTTCCTTTAAATCTTTCAAAGATATATGAATTGGCACTTGTTATTTCAGATATGTCAGGTATTAAAGTATATGAAAAAGCACCTTTAATAGGTCCTGAGGCTTTGGCTCACAGAAGCGGCATTCATCAAGACGGGGCAATAAAAACAAAAGATATGGAAAAAGGCGCCTATAGACCTATCCATCCTTCCCTTATCGGGAGAAAAGACGATGAAAAACTCGGATTTACTTCGCAATCAGGTAAAACAGCCATATACGAAATTATTACCGATGCAGGTTATCCTATTACGCTTTCCGAAGCTCAAAGAATTGCACCTGTTGCGAAAGAAGCAGCCGAAAAAATCGGAGAACTTTCAACAAGAAATATTATTGATATTTATTATAACAATGTACTCAACGTCAAAGGTGCTTTCAAATTATGCAGTCTTGACAAAATTGATGATGAAAAATCAATGCTTAAGTTTTCATATAAGGATAAACAATTTAATATTGAAGTATCAGGTAACGGACCGGTTGATACTTGTATTAAAGCTATTCAAAAAGCAGGATTTGAATGCGAATTTTTAAATTATGAGCAAAAAGCCTTAAATGTAGGTTCTGATGCTTCCGCTATGACTATTATGCAATTTAAAACTCCAAACGGACATACGGTTATTTCAAGGGGATGTGACGAAAATACGGTAAATGCAAATATCAAAGCTATATTTAACGGTTTGAATATTATTGAAAATATAAGAAATAATTTTAAAATAAATTAAAAAATTACAGAAAAAAAATAAAGTTTTTTTTAATTTATGCCGATAATGACATTGAATAAAGAAGGATTTATTTAATGTCTGAAAGCATAAGTAATAATATCAACAATACATATATATACAATAACTC
>JAJQHF010000214.1 GCA_021199975.1 Candidatus Gastranaerophilales bacterium | reverse complement strand
TTTTACAGATAGGCCGCAAATTGCAGCAAATGTTCCCAAAAAGCATGTATTAAAATTTTCTTCATGGGGGGCTTTAAGCGAAACTGAAACTATTCATTCTGTAATAAAAAATTTTGAAGAAAAAAATCCGGATATAAAAATTGATTTTATACATATACCACAAAATTATTTTCAGAAGATTCATTTATTATTTGCTTCGGGATTGGAACCTGATGTTATTTTTATAAATAATCAATATATTCAGATGTACATAAAAGCCGGATTATTAGAAGATTTAACTAATTACTTCCCCGATATTGACAGTGTTTTTTTTAAAGAAGCTCTTAATTGTTTTAAATATAAAAATAAGCTGTATGCAATTCCGAGGGATATATCCAATCTTGTAATTTACTATAATAAAAATATTTTTGATGAACAAAATATAACGCCACCTTCAAAAATTCATGATATTTATGAACTGGCATCACTTGCACGGAAGCTTACAAATAAAAATCATTTTGGGATAAATTATGAAGAGGATGTTTTATTTTGGTTATATTATTTAGCATCAAACGGAGGCGGGGTTATTTCTGATGACGGTAAAGAAATAATAATTACAAACAAAAACAGCTATGAGGCATTAAATTTATACTCTGATTTGATTAATAAATACCATGCGGCACCGTCAAAATCACAAATCGGCAGCATGACAACCGCTCAAATGTTTATAAACGGAAAAATTGCCATGTATTTAGGCGGAAGGTGGATGGTTCCCAAATTTAGAGAAACAGCCGATTTTGAATGGGATATTATTCCTTTTCCTTCCGGTGAAACTAATAAAGTATATATTGATGCTTCCGGATGGGCTGTTTCAAAAAAATCAAAAAATAAAAAGGCGGCTGTTGAATTTATAAAATATCTTTCTTCTCAAAATACCATAAATGAATTTTCTAAAAGCGGGCTGATAATTCCGGCAAGGAAAGATTCTGCTTCCGGTATAAATTTTTTAGATAATAAACCGCCAAAAAATGCACGGGCTTTTACAGAGATGCTTAAAAACGCAAAACCCACACCTGTTAATGAAAATTACGGAAGTATTAATGATATACTTAAAGAAAAAGTACAAACTATTTTTAACGGCGGAAAACAGCCAAAAGATGTATTTGATGAAAAAACAATAAAAAAACTTGAGAGCATGCTTTAATGAAAATATTGGAACAAATATTTAAAATAAAAGAAAATAATTCAACAATTAAAACAGAATTAACCGCAGGTTTAACAACATTTTTTACAATGTCTTATTTATTTATTTTAAGTCCTAAATTATTGGAAAATGCGGGTTTGGAATTTACTTCTTCTATAACGGTTACGGCTTTAGTCGTATTTATATGCAGTATTTTAATGGCTTTTATTGCTAATAAGCCGTATGCTGCAGCTCCTTTTTTGGGCGAAACTGCATTTATTTCATATACAGTAGTTAATACATTAGGATTTTCAATAAAAACAGCACTTGCAGCAATTGCACTTTGCGGTGTGATTCTTTTTATAATGACTCTGACTAATTCAAGAGCATATATTGCCGATAAAATTCCGGAAAACATAAAAATATCATTTTGCTGCGGCTTAGGGCTCTTTTTTATTTTTATTGCACTTAGAGACATGGGAATAGTCAATTTTACGGCAAAAAACATTCCTCTTGAAATAGGCAATTTTACTCAAATATCTGTAATTTTGGGATTGTTCTGTTTTATTTTATTAATTTCATTGGCAAAAAAAGGACTAAGCTCCGCCGTTATTATATCAATGGCAGTTACAACAATTTTGGGAATTATTTTTAAAGATATTCAGTTTCCGCAGCACATTGTTTCAACGCCATATGGAATTACATCTTCATTATTTCAAACGGATTTTACGGGATTATTAAATAAAAACTTTATTCCCGTGTTATTTGTAATATTTATACTTGTTAATATTGATACAACAGGTGCAATAATCGGTCTTTCATATAAAACCGATGAAGAAAAAAATACGAACAACAAAAAAGCAATGCTTGCCGATTCCATGTCCGTTATTATTGCCCCATTAATGGGGACTACAACTCCGGGAGCTTATTTGGATTCTATGACAGGAATAAGTGCGGGAGGTAAAACAGGCTTAACTGCTGCAATTGTCGGTATACTATTTTTATTCGGGCTTATTTTTACTCCGATAATTATGATTATTCCTTCTTATGCGTATGCTCCCGCTCTTTTATATGTGGGAATACTTATGACAACAATTATAACGAAAATTGATTTCAATGATATAACAGAAACAGCGCCTTTTATAATTTCTATTTGCATAATGATTTTTACCTATAATATAGGTGCGGGAATTATGGCTGCTTTTATTATATATCCTTTGATACAGCTTCTTTGCAGACAAAAAAGTAAAACAAACATAATCTCGTGGATTATGTTTGTTTTGTCAATAATCTTTTTTACTATTTATCCTTATTAAATTAAATGTTCAACAATACAAATGTTGAAAAACGTTTACGTTTGTTTATAAAATTAAATAATGCTTTCATTTTTTACCTCTGTTATATATATAAAGTATATATAACAGTTAAAATTGCCATTTGTTCTTAATATATTAAAAAATGTTACTAATTATTATAAAAAACAGTATAAAAACTAAAGAAAATAAGAAAAATTCCGATAAAGAATATAAGGCTTAATATAGGCAAGGAGAAGAAAATGACAAAAAAAAAGACTGTTTTTGACGTTAGTATTGATTTTAATGAGGTAAATGCTGTTGAAAATATTATTTCTAAAATTTTGGATGAGGATAATTTTAATAAATTGAATAATTTGCAAAACAACCAAAATAGTTCTTATTTTAATATTAATTCCGGCTTGAAAATTGTTGAAAATAATGAAAATATAGAGTTTATTGCTGTAGATAAGGATAATATTGCCCCGTATTCTCAAATAATAAGTGAAAAAGAATTTTTTAAAATTGTAGGGAGGACAAAAAAAGGATTGTCAAAAAGAAGCGGAAAATATCAGGAAAGTTTATATGAATTTTATATTAAAGCCGTGCAAGAAGCAGATAACGGATTTATATCGGATGTATTAAATAAAGCTGTTAT
>JAJQHF010000155.1 GCA_021199975.1 Candidatus Gastranaerophilales bacterium | reverse complement strand
ATAAAGAATATATAATTCCTTTAATTAAAAATGTGATGGAAGAAGTCCATAAAACGGAAAACAAAATTACATTGAAAGTAAAACCTAAAGATGTAGAAATAGTAAAGGATAAAATTTCTGATATTTTTTCGGATAATTTCACGGAAGCTAAAATATCGGTAATACCTGATAATGAAATAAAAGACGGCGGAGTTACGGTCGAAACCTCCAACGGAATAATTGATGCAACTGTGTCAACTCAAATTGCCATAATTGAAAAAGCATTAAAAAAACAAGAAGAAAGTAAGGAAGAATAAATGGCGCAGGCACAAGCTCCAAAACCTTCAATGATTAGTGAAATTGCTTTGGCACTGTTTGTTATACTGCTGGTTGTTATATTAATTGTTGAACTTCCTCCGATTATTGTTAACTTTGCCATAAGTTTTAATATAACACTGGGTATTTTACTGTTAATGATAGCTTTATATATTCAAAGACCGTTAGAATTAGCATCATTCCCATCTATTATATTATTGGGTACAATGTTCAGGCTTGTATTATCCATAGCTTCAACAAGGCTTATTTTATCAAAAGGAGAAGCCGGAGAGGTAATTGATGCTTTCGGAAATTTCGTTACCGGCGGTAATTTGATTGTCGGTTTTGTAATATTTATTATTATTACAATTGTCCAGTTTATGGTTATTACAAAAGGTTCCGAACGTATAGCCGAAGTTGCCGCAAGATTTGCATTAGATGCTATGCCCGGTAAACAAATGCAAATTGACGGAGATTTTAATCAGGGCTTAATTTCTCCCGATGAAGCGGCTAAAAGACGTGAAGATTTAGCTAGAGAATCTAACTTATACGGTTCTATGGATGGTGCAATGAAGTTCGTAAAAGGTGATACAATGGCAGGTATCATCATTGTAATAATAAATATCATAGGCGGATTATGTATTGGTATTTTAATGAACGGTTTGCAGCCGGGGGAAGCCGTACAAAAATATACGGTATTAACTGTAGGTGACGGACTTGCTTCTCAATTGCCTTCATTATTAATGGCAGTTGCAGCCGGTATCGTAATGACCCGTTCAACTGCTTCCGGTGCTTCTTTAGGCGGTGATTTAGCAAATCAAATTTTAAGTAAACCTTCAAGCTTAATGTTCACATGCGGATTTCTCGGTATTATTGTTCTTACAAGCTTTTATACGGGGCTTCCGTGGTATACATTTACGGTGTATATATTAATTATTACATCAGCCTGGCTGATTGTATCTGTTAATAAAGATGTACAATCTCAATTAGGGCAATTAGATGCAGTAAAGAAAAGCATGAGTGATTTAACAAACCCCAATAGAATGTATGAACGTTTAGGTGTTGATGTTTTAAATTTACAAGTCGGTTCGGGATTATTGGAAATTGCAGATCCTGACCAAGACGGTATGCTGCTGCCCAAAATTGCTGCTTTAAGACAGCGTGTAACTGACCAATTAGGTTATATTATTCCTAATATAAGAATTATGGATTCTTCGGCAATCGGTGCTAATGAATACATGATTTCCGTTCGCGGCAACAGGGTAGCTATGGGGACTGTCTATCCTAAAAAGAGTATGGTAATTGCCGATCAGTGGGATGCGACAGGCAGAGAAGTGCCCAAAGATGCAATTATAGGGCTTGATCCTACTTATCAAACACAAGCTTATTGGATGGATACGAATTTCTTAAAAGATATTAAAGATGTTACTGCGGTGGATTCTGTTGATGTTATTATTACCCATTTGCAGGATTGTGTAAGAAAATATGTAGATGAAATTATGACAAAAACTGACGTTCTTAAGCTTATGGAACTTGTTAAAAGCCAAGACCCGACTCTTGTTAATGACTTAGTTCCGACCATAATTTCAACAAGCGACCTGCGTAAAATATTTGTTAACCTTATCAGAGAAAAAGTTTCTATTAAAGATATTATTTATATTTTTGAACGTTTATGCGATTATGCAAGATTTTCAAAAGAACCTGATATTTTGTCCGAGCGTTTAAGAGCTGCATTAGGCAGACAAATATGTCTTGCTAATTGTACAAATGATAAAATATTATATGCGTTAACTCTTTCTCCAGAGTGGGAAAAGACCTTAGATGACAGCTGTCAGAGAACTGAATTAGGTACTATGTTCCTGCTAAATCCTTTGCAGGTGCAGGAATTAATTGAATCTGCCGCTTCTACTCTTATCAGAGCGCATCAAAGTGTAAATGTCCAGCCTGTTATTTTATGTTCTCCAAGAATAAGACTTCCGTTGTACCAATTATTGGAAAGACATATTCCTACCATTGTTGTTATTTCTTATTCGGAACTTATAACGGATATAAGAGTTGAAGCGGTTGATACAATAGGTGAATCGGTAAATTATAATTTCGGATAAAAATATGATAGAGCAATCAAGAGAAAAATCTATAGAATTTGTAAAAAAACAGGCATTTGATATAATTAATTCGACAAAATTATATTCTTATAAAGGCAGCGTATCAAAATTATTGGGATTAACGGTAGAGGTTAAACTTCCGGGTTTAAAAATCGGAGATTTGTGTTTTATAGAAAATTATGAAGGTGAAAAAAAACCTGCCGAGGTAGTAGCTTTTAAAGGAGAAAATGCACAGCTTTTGTTATTATATGATGGTGCCGGTATAGGGCAGGGAAGTCTTGTAACTACAACAGGAAAAGCTATAAGTATTCCTATGGGTGATTTTCTTCTAGGTCGTTTAATAAGTCCTTTAGGAGAGCCTATAGACGGTAAACCATTGGATACAAGAGGCGGTAAATGGGTAAATATAGACAGCCCGCCTCCGGGGGCATTTGACCGTCCCATTATTAAAACAATGTTTTCAACGGGTGTAAGAGCTATAGATTCTATGCTTACTTTAGGTGCCGGTCAGCGTATGGGATTATTCGCCGGTTCAGGCGTCGGAAAAAGTACAATGCTTGGTATGATAGCTAGAAATTCCGATGCTGACGTTAACGTTGTTGCTTTAATCGGAGAACGTGGCAGAGAAGTAAAGGAGTTCGTAGAAAATTCACTCGGCACGGAAGGTATGAAAAAGTCTGTACTTGTTTGCTCTACAGGTGATCAGCCTCCTTTAATCCGTCAGAAGTGTCTTTTGTCTGCAACAGCAGTATGCGAGTATTTTAGGGATCAGGGTAAAAAAGTTTTTTTGATGACGGATACTGTTACCCGCTGCGCTATGGCTGGAAGAGAAGTAGGTCTGTCTATCGGAGAACCGCCTACTATTAAAGGATACCCTCCTTCAATCTTTTCTTGGCTCCAACGTGCGCTTGAAAGAAGCGGAAACAGCCCAAAAGGTTCTATCACCGCTTTGTACACAGTTTTGATGGAAGGTGACGATATCAGCGACCCTGTTGTTGATACGGTAAGAGGTATTGTAGACGGGCATATTTTCTTATCCAGAAAAATTGCGGAAATGAACCATTATCCCGCTATAGATGTTTTAGGCAGTATCAGCCGTTTATTTACTGAAATAGTAACGGAGGAACACAAGCAGGCGGCATATAAAATGCGTAAAATAATGGCTTTATACCGTGAAAATAAAGATTTAATTGATGTCGGTATGTATAATGCGGGGTCTAACCCAAAGCTCGATACTGCCATTGAATTAATGCCGCAAATTAATGCATTTTTACAGCAAAGAATATCTGACAGTGTTACAATGCAGTCAACAATTTCAACCTTAATTTCAATGATGAAAAATGTTGATATTTAAATTTTTATGAGAAAATTGAAATAAATTTATGAAGTATAATCAATTTATCGGAATTTTAGATTTTTAAGGGGAATTTATGAATAAATCACAACTGTTTGATAATTTAAGAAAAAGTTATTCTTTTTTTTCGGAATACAATTTTTTTAATTATATGCTTCCCCCTGTTAGGTATTTCCTTGAACTGACATACAGATGTAATTTAAATTGCAGTTTTTGCTTTATAAATGGTGATCGTAAAAAAAATGAAATGACAAAAGATGAGTGGTTTAACATAATTAATCAGATTCCTTTTTATTCGTTTATTTCTATAGTTGCGGGTGAAGTTATGATTAGACCTGATTTCTTTGATATTTTAGAAAAAGCTTCAAAAAAAACTTTCGGGAAAGTAAGTATTATTACTAACGGGTTACTTTTAAATGAAGAAAACATTAAACTTTTAATAAAACATAATCTTCTTTTATTATCGGTTTCTATTGATGGCTATAAAAAAAATCATGACGAAATAAGAAACAAAAAGGGATTATTTGATAACATAATAAATAATCTTGAACTTTTAAACGAAATAAAATTAAAAGAGCATAAAACAAAACCTTTATTGGATATAAAAAGTGTTATTTTAGAAAATAATCTTGATGATTTACCTAAAATATATAAAGAAGCCGCAAGGTTAAATGCAGAATTTTATTCATTATCTTTTAAAAGAAATAATTTTTTAAGACAAAATTCAACCTTAAAACAAACATTTTCCGAGGAATTTTATAAAGATGAATATCCGCTTGAAATGTATTTTGACAGAGAACATTTTATTCAAATATATAAAGAATTGGAAAGTATATCAAAAAATGTAAAAACAAAATTAAGGTGGGCGCCGAAATTTAAAGAAACAGGAGATTTAGACAGAATCCTCAAATTTTTTACTTTGGGCAATAAAAATGTTAATGAGATTTATCATGCCTGTAATATTCCTTTTTCAAGTGTATTTATTACTCCCGAAGGTGATTTATACCCTTGTCTTTCTTTTAAATTAGGCAATATAAGAAACGAAAAAATTCAAAAAGTGCTGAATAAAGAAGCTTATAAAAATTTCAGAAAGCAATTGCAAAAAGATAAAATATATAATGCCTGCCAGCTATGCTGTGATGCGTACCCTAAAACAAATTTCTAATCATCCTTAAACCGTATTTAACATAATTAAAAAACAAAGACGGAGTCAGGTTTTTGCTGAATATTTTTTTAAAAATATAAGATGGTCTTAAATGATATTTTAAAATAAGGTCTTTTCTGAATTTTTCCAATTCCTCATTAGAAATATAATCCGTGCCGAGAGTTACATATTTAAAAGAGTCTTTGCCGAGAACTTTTTCACCGCAGTTAAGTTTATCAAAAACCATTGAATAAAGTTCGCTTCCTTTAAAAGGTACGGCTATTGAAAGCTCTATAAAATCGGTATCAGCTTTAAAAATAAATTCTTTTGTTTGTCTTAAATGTTCTTCTGTTTCCCAGGGAAAACCTATAAGATAAAATCCGAATATTTTCATTCCCGCTTTTTTTATAAGTTTAACTGCTGTTTCATTTTGTTCAACAGTTGTACCTTTTTTCATTTTTTTTAGTGAGTCATTGCTGCCTGATTCAAGCCCTAAAGCGATAATAGAGCAGCCTGCCTGTTTCATTTTTAAAAGCATTTCTTCATCTATCGTATTCACTCTTGAATTAGCAGCCCAATTTATTTTACCCTTTAATTCGGAGTTTATTATTAAATTACAGAGTTCAATTACCCAATCTTTTTTTATGGTAAAAGTGTCCGATTTAAAAAAGAAATCGGTAATGTTGTACTTTTTAACACATTCTTTTATTTCTTCAAAAATGCAATTAATATCTCTAAAACGTACTTTTTTTCCTGATATAACAGGAGATACGCAGTAAATACAGGAGGAAGGACATCCTCTTGAGGTCGATATTGTGGCAAGGGGTCTGTTTGTTGCGGGATTTATATACAGTTTGTTATTCATTAAACTTCTGTCAGGAAAAGGAATGGAATCCAAATCATCTGCAAAGTCGGTCAGGTCATTTGTATACCACTTATTATCTTCTTTGTATGAAATACCCTGAATATTCTTTATTTGATTTTTATCCGTAAAATGATACTTTATTAAATCAGGAACAATAAATTCGGCTTCGCCTCCGATTAAATAATCAACATTAATCAAATCAAGTTCATCAAATAAATCTTTATCAGGATTAAAAAATAAAGCACCTTTTAGAATTATTACAACATCGTTTTTTAAATCTTTAATTTCTTTAACAATTTTCAGGTCATTATATATGCTTCCGTTTGTAATACTGATAAATACAACATCGGGCAAAAAAGAAGAAATATCTTGTTTTAAATCAACAAAAGTCTTTTTTTCGGCAGGATAATCTTTTAAAAAAATACTGCAATCAAACTTTTTTAACCCCGAAGCTATATAACCTAAATCATTGCAAGCCCTCAAAGCATTAGAAACAGAGGCTTCCACATTTATCTGGCATCTATCCTCGCCTCTTTGATATATTTCTCCCGGAGGATATATTAACATTACTTTTATCATAAATTTATTATATTACAATTTTTAATAATTTATATGAGTATTTGCCTGTATGTTACAATCTATATGTAGGAAAGATAAAAAAGTATGTCCGTCAAAATTATCAGGTATTTATCGGGATTTATTATATTATTTGCAATATTGGCTGCAATAGCTGTATCACCTTTAGCTCTTTTTTTGTTATCAATTGTTTTTATAATATTTTCATTAAAAGAATACAGAGATATGTTTTCCGTAAAAGATATATATATACATAAATGTATTCCTGAAGTCATAGGATGTATTTGTGCATATTTATTTATAATGAATTATCATATCTTTGTGACTCCGGTATTAGTTTTAGGAATATTTTTATCATTCTTTATAACTGTAATAAGAAATAAAAAACCGTATACAATCACAACTTTTTCAACTATTATGGGATTTATGTTTATATTTTGCACTTTGTATATAGTCAAATTGTTTTATTTTTATTCGGAAAACAGTTTTGCATTAATATTAATATATTTTGCCATAGTATTAATCGGAGATTACAGTGCCTCAAGAATTGGTCCTCTTTTCAAAAATAAACTGCTTTCACCTGAAATAAGCCCGAATAAAACAGTTGCAGGCTCTATTGCTAATTTGTTTTTCTCTTGTATGATATCTTTACTGCTTATTAAATTCTTTCATTTTTCATTTATAAATGCAGTATTATTCGGAATTTGTACATCATTTTTTGCGCAAATTGGCGATTTGTCGATTTCTTTAATAAAAAGAGATTTAGGTATAAAACACAGCGGTAATTTATTTTTTAATTACGGCGGAATACTTGACAGGGTAGATGCTTTTATATTTTCGGCACCTGCTGCTTATTATTGTTTATATATAGCTTCCGTTTTAAATTAGAAATATTTATAAAATAATTTTTTATTGTAAAATTATAAGTATGACAAAGTTTAATAAAAGATTTTCTATATATACAATATCTTTGGTAATAGTATTTGCTATCGGTATAATTTTAAGGATTTTGACTTTTATAAACAGGTGTTATTTTGTTCCTATAGATGAATGCCACTCTTTGTACGAAATTGGCAGTTCTTCATATATTACAGTATTAACCACTTTCGTTGAAGGTGCTAACTTTTTGCCTTTTTGCAGATTGATTTTAAAATTTATTCACCAAATATTCGGTTTTAATTATGTAATTTTAAAACTGCCTGCATTATTAGCGGGTATTTGTTCTTTATTTGTCTTTTACAAAGTACTTGATAAATTATTTAAAAATAAGATACTGATAATATCTGCATTGATTATATTTTCTTTTTCTTATAATCTGATAAATTATTCCGCTATGATAAAATTTTATATGTTTGATGTTCTTATTGCACTTTTAATCTTATATTATACTTTAACAATTAAAGATAAATATAAAGAAGAAACTATCCCTTTAAAAACATTATTTATAAGCTGTCTTGTTTCTGTTTTATTTATATTTACATCTTTTAATGCCATTGTAATCATAGAAATTTATTGGTTTTTGTTATTTTTAAAATACTTTTTTAATAAAAATATACCAAATGTAATTCGTTTAATAATTTATCAAGCTGTAGCCGGAATATTTATTATAATTGAATATTTAACCTATATAAATCAAATGTCAGGTGATGAAAGCTTAAAAAACCAATGGTTAACTAATGGTTTTTTCTTTAGACCTGATACTTTTGATGCAATAAATTCTTTAATTCATTTTTCATATTTTTGCTTTTATTGGTATGATAATGAGTTATCATACAGGCTGCCTGACTTTGTAATTTTATTATTCCTGTTAATATTTATTGCAGGAATTATAAGATTTACAATCCCTGCGTTTAAAAAACATATGGGTGACGGCTTATTTGTAATTTCTCCTGTTTTATTCTTTTTATTGTTGTCATTTTTATATATTTATCCGTTTTGCAACAGAATAATTGTTTTTTTAATACCATTTTTCATAATAATTATTTTTAAAGCTTTAGATTTTAATGATTTGAATAATAAGTTAAAATATTTAACAAGTTTTTTAAGTTTAACGGCATTGTCATTATTTTTCTTCTATGTAAAGCAAATAGGGGAACTTAAACCTTTAATAATTGAAGATTACTCAAAACCAACTAAACAAATTATAAATATGTTTGAAGATATAAAAAAGGATGATGAACTTATATTGTCTTATGATGTGGTATGTGCTGACTGTATGAACTCAAAAAACATTATATTTATAAACAGATGGGAATCCATAATAACACCTTCTAATATTAGTTTGCATATTACAGACAAAAAAACAAGAAATCAAAATTTAATTAATTCTCTTAAAGATGTGCTTAAAGGTAAAAATAAGGTTATATTTGCATATTCGGTTATTGATGATGAAGAAAATGCAATTCCTGTAATAAAACAATTAATAGAAGAAGAAGGATATAAATTAATAAAAGAAGAAACAAATACGACATTTGCCGAATATTCCTTATATATTTTAGAAAAAAATTAACATTTTCTTATTTAGTCAATCATTTCTTCCAAAGCGGCTATTTTCATTTTCAAAGTATCGGGTTTTTTGCCGGTCCAAATTTCAAAAGCTTTTGCGCCCTGATAAATCAGCATATCAAGTCCTTGTATGGTTTGTATGTTATGTTTTTTGGCCAATTTTATCAGTTCTGTTTTTAAAGGGTTGTATACTATATCATAAATAATGGAATTTTTATCCATAGTTTTTACAACATCTTCATCAACGGGAGAAATACCCATTGCTTTGCTTCTCATTCCTATAGGAGTAGTATTTACAAGAATTTTATATTTTGATAAATCTTTTAAACCTTCTATTTGAAGACAATTCATTTCAATATTCGGGAAATTATTTCTTAAATTGCTTACCATTTCTGATGCGTTAATTATATTTCTTGCATAGAAGTCTATTTTAGAAACATTTAAAATAGATAATCCGACCCCTATTGCCCTTGCAGCTCCGCCGTTGCCTAAAACCGCAGCGGATTTTCCTTTTAATTCTTCCCTAAAGTCCTCTGGTATTGCTTCAACAAAGCCGTAAACATCTGTATTATAGCCTATTAAAGAGGAATCAGGCTGAATTTTTATTGTATTGGCACTTCCTGCAACATTTGCGGCATTATCGACTCCCGATAGAAACAATGTAATAGGAACTTTCAAAGGAATTGTTACGTTAAATCCCTGAAAACCGTTTGAACGGAGATATTTTATTCTTGTAACCAAATCCTCCTGCTCGGTTTCCATTACTTCATAAACCCCCTCCAAACCGACGGATTTAAAAGCCGCTTCTTGAATTATTTTTGACATAGAGTGTGATAAAGGATAACCTATGAGTCCGAATTTATACATATTCTATTCTTCTTCCATATCTTTTGAAAATGAACATTCTTTATTGCCGCATTCCAGCTTTTTAGCTTTTTTGGTTATTTTTTTAACCAGTATACTTCCGCATTCCGGACATTTTTCATTAACAGGCTCATACCATGACACAAAATCACAGTTTGGATAGTTATTACAGCCAAAAAAGACCCTGCCGTATTTTGACTTTTTGAAAACAATTTCTCCCGTTTCACATTTAGGGCATTTTACCCCTGTTGATTTTATAATTCTTTTTCTGTGTTTGCAGCTTTCATTTGTGCATTCAAGATAAGGTCCGTAGGGTCCTGTTTTTTGAATCATCGGAGAGGAGCATTTTTCGCACTTTTCGTCAGTTTCTTTAGGCGGTTCAGCTGCCTGCCCGTCTTTATTTAAAGGAAGCATTGTTTTGCACTCGGGGTATTTTGAACATCCTAAAAACTGAGTACCGTACCTGCTTGTTCTTACAATCATTTTACTACCGCAATTAGGGCAGAGAGTATCTGATTCTATTGCAACTCTTTCCATATTTTGTTTTGCACCGGATACTGTTTCTATAAACGGAGTATAAAACTCTTTAATAACTTCGTTCCACTTTAATTTATCTTCCGCAATTTCATCGAGTTTTGTTTCCATATTTGCGGTAAATTCATAATTCATAATATCTTTAAAATGTTGAATAAGCTGTTTGCATAGAGTCTGCCCCAATAAAGTCGGTGCAAGAGCTTTTTCTATTTTTTCAACATAATTTTTCTGCTGAATTTTAGAGATAATAGGTGCATAAGTACTTGGTCTGCCAATGCCGTGTTCTTCAAGAGCTTTAACAAGAGAGGCTTCCGTGTATCTTGGAGGCGGGCTTGTAAAGTGTTGTTTGGGCAGAACTTCTTTAAGTTTTAAGTTATCGCCCTCTTTTAAATCGGGTATTTTAGAAGGCTCTTCCGCTTCATCATTATCGTTGTAAATTTTAAGATAACCGTCAAAAACTATTTTGCTTACCCCTGCTTTAAACAGACAATCACCTGCTTCTATATCGACTGTTGTATTTTTTACGGAGGCATTTTCCATTTGAGAAGCCGTGAATTTGCTCCAAATTAATTTGTAAAGTTGATATTGTTCATTTGTAAGATACTGTTTTATGCTCTCCGGTGTTTTATCTATGTAGGATGGCCTGATTGCTTCATGGGCATCTTGTACATTTTTTGATTTTTTCACATAATTGTTAGGTGTTTTAGGATAGTATTTATCGCCAAAATTTTGAATAATAAATTCCTTAGCAGCCGCCTGAGCATCATCTGATATACGAACAGAGTCTGTTCTCATATATGTAATTAAACCCACAGGACCATCAGTGCCTATATCTATACCTTCATATAGTTTTTGAGCTATCTGCATTGTTTTTGAAACGCCATAACCTAATTTATTGCTTGCTTCTCTTTGAAGTGTAGATGTAATAAAAGGTGCTGTTGGTTTTCTTTGAGAATTTCTTGTCGTGATTTTTGATACAGTAAATTCTCTTTCTTTTTCCTTTAAATAAGAAACAATTTTATTTGGTGCTTCTGAATATTTTTTTTGAATTTTTGAATTTTTATATTTTGCAAGTTCCGCCGTAAATTTAGCTTTATTTTTAAGTAAGTCAGCCGAAATTGTCCAATATTCGACAGGGGTAAAGGCTTTTATTTCGTCTTCTCTTTCGCATATCATTTTCAAAGCAACACTCTGAACTCTGCCTGCAGAAAGGTGGTAATTTCTCATTTTTTCCCATAAAACGGGGCTTATTTTGTAACCTACAAGCCTGTCTAAAATCTGCCTTGTCTGCTGGGCTTTTACACGGCTCATATCAATTTGTCTTGAATGCTCAACGGCATAAGTGACTGCTTTTGGGGTTATTTCATTAAACTCTATTCTATATACTTTTTCATCAGGTACATTAATGACCTGACGAACATGCCATGCTATTGCTTCTCCTTCACGGTCAGGGTCTGAAGCAAGGTAAACTTTATCGGCTTTTTGTGCCATGTCATTTAATTTTTTTACGACCGCCTTTTTTTCGGGAATAACCTCAAAAGTCGGAGTAAAATCATTTTGAACATCAAATCCGAGTACTTTAGGCGGAAAATCACGAATATGTCCGTAACTTGCTTCTATTTCATAAGAACTGCCTAAAATCTTTTTTATTGTTTTAGATTTTGCAGGTGACTCGACTATTACTAAAATATTTTCTTTCTTTTTTGCCATACACTTTAATTATGTTGATATACTTCTCTCTTGATATGGTAAGATAACTTATTTCCATTCTAACTTTGTTAATATTACCATTAAATAATTTATATTCAAGCCTAAAAATATTATATAAATTAAGAGCCGTAAATGAAT
This sequence comes from Candidatus Gastranaerophilales bacterium, assembly GCA_021199975.1. Taxonomy (GTDB): domain Bacteria; phylum Cyanobacteriota; class Vampirovibrionia; order Gastranaerophilales; family Gastranaerophilaceae; genus Avigastranaerophilus. The sequence continues at coordinate 4,679 of JAJQHF010000155.1, read as the reverse complement.
AAAATTTAAGTTGAGTAAATCATATCAACGCAAATTTTGTTTACTTACGGTTCTTTTAATTTTAATATAATAAATTCAGATTTATTTAGAATTGTACAAATCTTGAGCCATGCAGCTGTTCATAAGGCTTCGTTTTAAATTGGATAATCTGACATTCATTTGATTTTTAAGATTTTGACATCTGATTGTATCTGCTATTATATTAAAATCCATATCAGAAAGAGAATTGTGTCTTACTGTTGTAGGAATATAATCTTTTGAAGCAGAACTTATTTTTTCTGTCGAATTTACTCCAAAACTGATAGGTGATATTTTCATTTGTTTTTCCTTACCTGTTTGTATTTTACAACATACAAACAATTTAGTGAACACTTTTTCCGTTTCGATAAAAACCTGTAATAAAAAATTATTGTTATTTAAAAGTTTTTATTTACAAAAGTTAACGTAAAACATTTTTTACAAAAAAATTGATTAAATAAATTATCCCTGAGTATACTAAACTTTTGATTAATAAATTTAAATCTCAAGACTATATACACTTCATGTTAAATCTCCTAAAATAAACATAATATAAGGGGATTTATGTGAGCGCAGCTTCTGAAAGTATTAAAAATAACGGAAATTCTTTAGCTGAAAAGTATTTTATTCAGGCGGAGGAGTACAGATTAAATAATCAATTTAAAGAATCCGTTGATAATTATCTCAGGTCTATTCTGTTAAACAGGAATAATACAGCTTCTTATTTCGGATTAGCTTTATGTTATAAAAATCTAAGAAATTACACTAAAGCAGTTATTAATTTAAAAAAAGCAGAGCAGCTTAACCCCTATGACCTCTTGATAAAAAAAGAACTTGCAATGTGTAATTTAATATGCGGAAATTTTGAAGATGTAATAAAATATTTAACCTCCTCTATAAAATTAGCTCCTGAAAATATAAATGTTCAAATGCAGCTTGCGCTTGTTCATGAAATTATAGAAGAAGAAGAAATGGCATTAATGATTTATCAAAAAATCATTGAAACAAATCCTGATTATTTAAGAGCTTACATTCAAAAAGGCACTCTTTATATGCACTTAGAGGATTATTTAAACAGTGCCAAGATATTTAAGAAAGTTATAAAATTAAAACCTGATTATTACAGAGCATTTTTAGCCATAGGGATATGTTATGAAAAATTAGGCAATTTAAAAGGTGCAAGAAGATTTTACGGAAAATATCTTAACTTCTCACAAAATATAATTAATAACAGAGAAGTTTTAAAAAGAATTAACGAGCTTACAAATAATATTTCATCAAAAAAGCATAATTTAAAGGTTATATAATCCGGAATTTGATTATTTATATTCTTTTTGATAAAGTACAAACAGAATAAGTTGTATTTATTATGAATGAAAAACTTGATATTATAACAATCGGGGAAAGTCTTATAGAACTTTCAACTAACGAAGATTTAACAAATGCGAAAAGCCTTGATAAATATTATGGCGGTGATACTTTAACTACGGCTATAGCAGCGTTAAGAATGGGCTCTAAAGTAGGTTTTATTTCAAGAATAGGCATGGATTGCTTTAAAAACTATTTGCTTGAAAGCTGGCAAGAAGAGGGGCTTGATATTTCTCAAGTTAAACCGGTTCAGGGTATTAACGGATTATATATTTTATCTGAAGCAAAAGATTTCTCTTTTTACAGAAAAAAAACCGCCGCAACAAACCTTTCCGTCGAAGATATTTCTGCTGACTATATTAAAAATTCATCATTATTATATACTACGGGGGTTACACAATCGATTTCTTTATCAGCAAGAGAAGCGGTCAAAGAAGCCTTTAAAATTGCGAAAGAAAATAACGTAATAACTGCTTATGATCCGAATTATACCTCTAAAATATGGACGGGTGATGAAGCAAAAGAAGCTTTTGATGAAATAATTGAGTATTCTGATATTGTTTTTTTGAATGTAAAGTATGATTCAAAAATAGTTATTGATTCAAACTCTATAGATAAAACAATTAAATATCTGTGGGATAAAGGTGTAACAACCGTAATAATAAAATCCCCCGGGGATAAATGTTATTATGCAGGTAATAACGGAAAGATTGAACTTATTAGATATATTAATGAAAATTCCTTGGATTATACAGGTTTCTTTGATACATTTAACGGCGGATTTCTCCACGGAATAACTTCGGGCATGTCTGTATTTAAAGCAGTGACATTAGGAGCAGTTGAAGCTGGTATTCAAAGCAAAAATATAGGTGCAATAAAATCAATACCCTATAAAGAAGAAGTCTATAAAGTTTTTAAAGGTCAAAATGACTAAAAAAGTTTGTATATCAGGTTATTATGGATTTGGTAATTTCGGCGATGAAATTATTCTTAAAATATTGGTTGAAAATCTTAAAAAGTTTGATAATCCGCTAGAGATTACCGTATTTTCTTCTAATCCCGCTAAAACATCTTTGGAAAGAAATGTAAAAAGCGTACAAACATTTAATCCAATAGAAATTTTAAAGGAACTTTATAATTCGGATTGTTTAATATCGGGAGGAGGAAGTCTGCTTCAGGATATAACAAGTAAAAAAAGCCTTGTTTATTATCTTTTGGTAATTTTTGCGGCTAAAATTTTTAGGAAAAAGGTCATAATTTTTGCGCAGGGAATAGGTCCCGTTAATAATAAAGTTCTTGCCTGTTTAACAAGATTTCTGCTTAAAAAATCAGATTTAGTCACGGTAAGAGATGAAAACAGTTTAAACTTGATGAAAAAATGGGAAGTTGCCGCATTTAAATGCAGTGACCCTGTTTGGAATATTAGTATTCAAAAATCCCGTAATCCGGAAAAAATAGGAATTCAATTAAGAGATTGTCCTACTATGAGTGATTCTTTTTTAGAAAATCTTTCTTTTTGCATTAATAAATTTTATAAAGATAAAGAAATAAATATCTTATCTTTGCAAAATAGTTTTGATTTAGATATCTGCAATAGGTTAAAAAATAATTTAAACAAAATCAATTCTGAATTAAACGTCAAAGTAATTGAAAGTACTTCAAACGAACAAGTAATTCAAAATATTTGCTGTTTGAAGGAATTAATAGGTATGCGCTATCATGCCTGCCTTTGCGCAATAAAAGCCGGAGTTAAAGTTCTTCCCTTAAGTTATGATATTAAGGTTAAATCTTTGGCAGAGGAATTTGGTTTAGATTATATAGATATAGAAAATTCGGAAATCACTGAAACAATTTTCAGCAGGTTTATAAATAAAGAAATAATATATGATGAAAATAAAATTAACAGCTTAAAGTTTAATTTTAAAACAATTGAAAATATGATTTAATTAATCTTTTAATAAATATTCGCAGCGGCTTTCATTAAGAATATTTCTAAGCTTCATAATAGCCTGAGCATGTATTTGGCATACCCTTGATTCCGAAACATCAATATTTTCGCCTATTTCTTTCAGAGTCATATTCTCGTGATAGTAAAGAACCATAACTAAACGTTCACGTTCCGGTAATTTTTGTAATGCGGATTGAAGTTCATTTTTTACATCTCTTTCTTCGAGCTTTTCCAAAGGATTTTTATAATTTGTATCTTCAATCGTATCAATTAATTCAATGCCCTCATCACCCGAATATTTTTTATCATATAAAGAACTGATTGAAGCATCTTCCGATAACAAAGCAACAACTTTCTCTTTTTCAATACCAAGAGAATTTGCTATTTCAGAAGTAGTCGGTGTTCTTCCAAGCTTTTGTTTAAGCTGTTCTGCAACTGTTCTGATATCTTTTATTTTTTTTCTTGTACTTCTAGGCAGCCAATCTTGAGAGCGCACTTTATCTATAATTGAGCCTTTTATTCTCATAATTGCGTATGTTTCAAAATGAGCACCTTTTTCGGGTGAATATTTTTCTATGGCATCAATCAAACCTTCTACTCCAAAGCTTGCTATATCTTCAATTGCAAAGTTAGTTGGGATATTTAGTTTAATTCTTCCTATAACATATTTTGTTAAATAAATATATTGAATAATAATTAAATCTCTTAATTTTTTATTTGATTTATCTCGTGAATAAGCAGCCCAAAGTTTTTCTAACTCTTCATCAGACAAACGTTTTATATTTTTATATGAATTGTATTCAGTATCATTACTCATTAATTTTTCCAAAGAGATTATAACTGTACTACTTTAATTTTATTCATATAGCACTTATACAAAATCATATATTTATATGAAGTTTTTGAAATTTAGATTATTTATTAATGAGAATTGGATTTTCTTTGATTTTTTTTGTCCAAAAAGATTCTTTTGTTATTTTTATTTTAAATGTTTCACCAAACATTTTTTTCTCTAAATCGCTTTGATTTTCAGTACAAGAAAATTCCTTTTGCAATAATAATTTTTTTATTTTATTTTCCGTAAAATTACCGACTTCAAGATTTACAAAAACTTCTTTTTCGCTTGTATTGTATAAAGCCTTCTCAACGGCAGTTTGGAGTAAAATTTCTATTAGTTTATTGAAACAGTGTGAATTATTTATCTTTAAATTAATTATATAAACACTGTCTTTATAAACTTTTAAATCCATACTTGCAATAGAACAGCCATTTTCATTTTTTATTGAATATTTTTCCAATAAGTTTTTAGATGAAAATTTTCTGTATAATCCTGCATTTGTTATTT
>JAJQHF010000056.1 GCA_021199975.1 Candidatus Gastranaerophilales bacterium | reverse complement strand
AACTAAAGGTTCAACCGGTCCATTTGATGAAGATGATTTGATTTTTATTCCTATCACAACGGCACAGAAAAAGTTATTCGGTGTTTCCTTCCCCGGAACGGTAAAAATGATTGTTGTAAAAGGGGTAGATTCTGATACATTAAATGATGTTGAAAAAGAAGTGGAAGGTTTTTTAGCATTTCGTCATAACATAGGCAAAAATCAAACCAACGACTTTGAAATAAGAAATTCAGCCGAATTTCAGGAAAAGATGAAATCAACGGTTAATACTTTTGCTATTTTGCTTGCTTCCATTGCCTCCGTTTCTCTTTTAGTCGGCGGTATCGGTATTATGAATATTATGCTTGTATCTGTTACCGAAAGAACAAAAGAGATAGGTATAAGAATGGCTATAGGCGCAAGAGCGTCCGACATAAGATGGCAGTTTCTAATAGAATCATTTATGCTTTCTATGATTGGAGGATTAATAGGAGTAATAACCGGTATAATAGGTGCTAAATCAGTTGAAATATTTTCTTCTGAAATGAGTGTTTCAATATCAGTCTTTTCTATTTTATTATCATTAGGTTTTTCAGGTATAGTAGGAATTGCTTTCGGGTATTATCCGGCGTATAAAGCATCCTTATTAAATCCTATTGATGCTTTAAGATACGAATAAAAATTTATTTTAAGAATTTAACTTAATAATTTCAGCTTTTTTCATTCCAAGTTTATCTTTTATTCCGTCAACATCCAAAGATAATTTTCCTTCAAGCATATCATCAAGAACATCTTTCGGAAGTTCATCCGGTTTTGGCAGTGCTTCCATAATCTTTGCAGTTTCTTCGGTAGAAGAAAAGACACTTGTATTGCATAAATAATCCATAACCGCATTCTTATTTGCATTTTCTAAAAATACATCATCTGCTAAAGAAAGTGATGCGGTTCTTTCCTGAAGGTCTTCAGTTTCAAGAATAGCATATAGTAATGGGTATTCTAATATTGGCAAAAGTCTTTCGTCCATTGTATTCAAAACTTCAATATTTTTCTTAAAAAGCTCCTTCGTACCAGTATAATTTCTAGCTGTATAAGTATAATCTCTATTTGGATTTAATCTTTTTAAAAATCTTGTATCATCAAGTTCTTTCATCATCTCAAGATATTCATTTTGTTTTTGATATAAATATATTGTTTCATTGGGATTTACAAAATCATACAATGGGCGGATTTCACCTGTTTTATACTTTTCGATTGTACTTAAATTTCTTTTTATATAATGATCACAAACTTCTTCAATGCTTTCCGGAACTCTTTTCCGCCTTGGCATATTGATAATACTTGCTCTGCCTGATGATTCAAGAGCTTCACTTGAACTTGCTTCTGTTTTTTTTGTTTCTAAAAATGTTATTTTATTATTTTTACTATTTTCAGGTGATTTTCCAAATGATATATTATAGATTTTTGATATTTCCATTTCTACTGCCCTTTTTGTCTTATACAAAACCTGAACAAAATAAAAATTGCCAATCAAATCTAATCTAGTGTCGCATTCTGCCGCCGGCTCCTCGCCGCCGTCAAAATGCTCACCTTTTAAAGTTGCCACACTCAAATTTTTACTCACGCCTTCGGCTTATCGTAAAAATTTGTTCGGACAATTTAATATTAGTTAATGTTTTTGACTATTACGTATATTTGTTGTGTAATAAAAATGTCTAGACAAAGGTATCATCAAAATTAATGTACATAAAAGAGCTTGAAGTAGATAACTTTAAATCTTTTGCAAGTGATATTACAATACCGTTTTTAAAGGGATTTACGACAATTTCAGGTCCAAACGGTTCAGGAAAAAGTAATATCATAGACAGTATTTTGTTTGCTTTAGGGCTTGCAAGTGCAAGAAATTTGCGTACCGAACAGCTCTCTGATTTTATTTCTACACATACAAAGAAGAATGAAGCCTATGTAAAAGTTGTTTTTGAACCTGAGACTCAAGATGAAGAACCTATTTCCGTTGCAAGAAAAATAAGAAAATCTTCGCAAGGTTTTAATAGTGTTTATTATTTTAATGACCAGGTGTCAACTCTTACCGATATTCATACTCATCTTGAAAAATATCGTATAACTCCTAACAGTTATAATGTTATGATGCAAGGTGATGTGATGAGTATTACAAATTGCTCCAACCTTGAAAGAAGAAAAATTATAGATGAAATTGCAGGTATTGCAGATTTTAACAGGAGAATTGAAAAAGCGCAGGAAGAACTTTTAACTGTTGAAGAAAGAGTTGAAAATGCCAATCTTATTTTAACTGAAATTGACTCTTCAATTGAAAGACTGGCACAAGAAAAAGAAACTGCCCTAAAATATCAAAAATTAAAAACTGAAAAATTTCAGCTTGAAAGCCAAATTACAACAGTAAAATACTTTGATATTAAAAGAAATTTAGAATTAGCTCATCAAAATATTTTAGAATTTAATAAGAAAAAGAAAGAAGAAGAGGCTAATCTTAAAAATCTTGAAGAAGCTTTATCCGAAATCAAGAAAAAATACAATGAAATATCTCTGCTTGTAAAAAATAACGGTGAAGCGGAACAAATTGAAACAAAAAAACAATTGGAAGAATTAAAAGGACAAATTTCCCGCAAAAATCTTGCTATAAGTTCTGTTGAAAAAACTATTCACGATAATTTAAAAACAATTGAAAATTCTAAAAACGGTATTGAAAACCATAAAGAAAAAATTGAAAAAATAAATATAAAAATTGAAGAGAAAAAAATAGAAATATCTCAAATTGAAAATAATATTAAAATTCAGGAAAAGGAACTTCAAAAAATCCTTGAAGAAGTTTCCGGTTTAAATCAAAATGCGGATAAGCAGCTTGAAGAAAGAAATAATCTAAAAAAAGAACTTGAAAAACTAAAAGAAGAAGAGTGGAATATAAAATCTGATTCTATCCCGTTAGAAACAGAACTTGCTACACTAAAAAAAGATATTATAAACGCAAAAAAATCATTAAATGAATTTTGTCCTACGTAAGAAAACAACTTTTTATATAAAATTGGATTATGATAAAAAAAGCTCAAAATATCGAAAATTAACTGTCTATAACAAGTTATATGTCTATATCTATAACTTAATT
>JAJQHF010000111.1 GCA_021199975.1 Candidatus Gastranaerophilales bacterium | reverse complement strand
ATTCAAAATACTTCAATAAAAGGCGAAGACTATGTAATATATAAACTTGCTTCTATTCAGCCGGGTGAAAAAGCAATTATATTGTATAATAATATTGTTGAAAAATATCCGGAAAGCAAATATGCACCCGACTCCTTATGGTATATTTTTTGGGATAAATATAAACAAAAAGATTACCAAACGGCTCAAGAGCTTGCAATTAAACATTTAAATAACTATAAAAAAGTAAAATCAACTCCCAAAATTCTTTTTTGGCTTGCTAAAGCTTATTTAAAACAAAATAAAATTTCAGAAGCTCATACTTATCTTTCTTCTCTTTTGTCTAAATATCCCGATAATTACTACGGGCTTAGGGCTGAATTTTTGTTGAATAAAAAAGATGATTTTTGGACAACAAATCCGTTAAATAAAATTCCCGTTCAAAAAGAAGATATTGAATTTCCTATATCGGTTTCTCAAATTGATATAAAAGATATAAAAGTGATAAATACATTATTTGAAATGGGAGATTATGAAATTTGGTTTGATGCGGATTTCAGTAATCCCATAGTAGAAAGCTGGTTTGAACAAAAGAAAAATAAGAAATCCCGTTCGATAGTATTGGCTCGGGATGAAATAGAGAAAATGGATATAAAACCTTTATTTATAAGTGCGGCATATAAACTTGCATATCCAAGATATTGGGTAGAAGAGATAAATATTGCAGGTTCTAAATTGGGAATTGACCCGTTTTTGATTATTTCAATAATAAAAGAAGAAAGTTATTTCAATGAATATGCTAAAAGCAGAACGGGGGCAACAGGTTTAATGCAGTTAATGCCTCAAACAGCTAATTATATGATTTCAAAACTGTCTTTTGATACGGGAAATATAATAGATTTAGAAGACCCGAGAACAAATATGTATATCGGATGTAATTACCTGAAATACTTAAAGGACAGATTTAATAATGATTTAATGGTTGTATCAGCCTATAACGGAGGAGAAGGTTCCGTTAATAAATGGAAAAAAACCTTTAGTACAGATGATAATGATGAATTTATAGAAGATATACCTTTTGAAGAAACACAAAACTATGTAAAGAAAGTGTTTAGAACGTATCATATATACAAAAAATTGTATAAATAAAATTCAGTTTATGAGAGTTTGAATGATAAAGCGGAAAGGTAATATTTTTTATTTCTTCCCCCTGTGTTTTTTGCATACGCAAAAACAATGGGGTCAGAAACAAAAAACATTACCTTTCCTTTTTAAAATCTCTTAAAAACTCTATTTGAAATAATCACATATAAGTTCTTTTTTTCCGTTTAATTTTTTCGCAATTTTATTAATGAATGAAACTTCTTTATGAATTAATTTATCACGAAGAATTGCTTTTTCTATTAAAATTTTATTGAAATTTTCATTTAAAACAGGCTTGTTCCCGTTTAAATGCGGCTGTATTGTTTGAAGTTTTAATTTACATTTCATTATAGAATTTTTTATTTCATCAGCTTGTTTTTTATTCATATATTAAATATCCTGATTTTATAAATTGACCATTGTTTCCTGACACAAATATAATAATAAAATTTTTAGCTGTTTCATTCCCCCAAAAAGCTTAAAAAAATAATTCAAATGTAAACTTTTATTGTATTTTCTTAATATAAAACTCGTTTATTTATTTGATATAATTATTACAAAATAGGTTTTTAAATTGCAAAATAACAAAATAAATAAAATATTAATTATAAGATTGAGTGCATTAGGTGATGCAATACATACACTTCCTTTGGCTTATTCTTTAAGAAAACGCTACCCCGATGCCCAAATTGATTGGGTAGTTGAAGATAAAGCCGAAAAATTTATTGTAAATAATCCTCTTTTAAATAATGTTTATGTTTTAGAACGAAAAAAACGGAAAAAATCAGGTATATTCAGAAAAATTACAGAGTATTTTAAAATAATTTCTAAAATCAGGCATGAAAAATATGATGTTGTTATTGATACACAGCAGCTTTTTAAAAGCTCTCTGATAATGGGGTTATCAAAAGGAAATAGAAAAATTACCTTAGATTTCGGACGTGAATTATCATGGATTTTTGCTAATGAAATAATAAAAACAGAGAAAAAACAATTTGATATTAATTTTCATGTTGTTAACAGAAATCTTCAAATTGCAAAATATCTTGGCTGTAATGATTTAACTCCAAAGTTTGTAATCCCTGATTTAATAAATGAATATTCCGAAGAAATTAAAAATATATTAAACAAACGTGACGGAAATAAGAAAACTATTGTTATTGCACCTGCTACAACATGGGAGAATAAACATTGGACAGTTCAAGGGTGGGTTGATGTTATTAATGAATTTAAAAATACATGCAATATAATCATTACAGCTTCGGAAAAAGAAAAAGAATTGACTTCGGCTATTTTATCCTCAATATCTGATAAAGAAAATATTATTGATTTGTCAGGACAAACCTCATTAAGTGATATTGTGTATGTTGATAAAAATGCGGATGTTGTAATAAGCCCGGATTCAGGCAGTGCACACATTGCATGGGCTGTCGGGATACCGGCGGTTGTAACATTGTTTTTTGCAACTTCATCGGGAAGAACGGCTCCGTTTGGGGATAAATATTGTTCCGTTCAGGCAGATACACCATGTTCACCTTGTATGAAGAAACATTGTAAGCGGATTAATGCGTTAAATTGCTGTAAAGACGGAATTAAATCGGCGAATGTAATAAATATTGTAAAAAAAGTTTTACAATAATTCCTAAAAGGGTATATAATACATATACAATTATAATATCTTGGTAAGTATCAGTGAGCATATTCTCAGGTTTTAAAGATTTACTCGGTCAAATTAATAAAATTGACGGGTCCATATACCTAAAAGGCAGGGACTTCGCAGATGTCTATGCAAAAAATATTGCCTTAGAAGAAGAAATAGCTGCCAGAACCAAAGAACTTGAACAGGCTAATCAAACAATCCTTACTTTAAACAGTGTTTGGGACATGATGAATTCTTCTCAGCCTTTGTCTAGCATGCTGGATAAAATTGTAAGTATTTTGCATGAAGATATGAACTACAGTTTTGCTTCTATTTTAAAAATAGAATATGATGAAGA
>JAJQHF010000113.1:2808-16854 GCA_021199975.1 Candidatus Gastranaerophilales bacterium | reverse complement strand
CAGTTATAAAAAGAATACTTAAAATCAAAAAAAATAATTGTACTAACTTCAATGTTTTATCTCTTTCTAATCAGCTTGCTAAATGAATTTACAATATCTTAACAATAAAAATTATATATTAAAAATTCAAATAACAAAAAATTTTATTAGGGGATTTACTATATTGAACAAAAGTCGGAGAGTAAATTATGAAAATAAACAATATTAATTTAATGCAAACATTTGGAAAATCACCTTTATTAACCTGTAAGATAAAGGATGAAAAAACCCAAAAATCTAATAATGCAACATTATACAAAATGGATCCTAATAATGAAGAAGACAGAAAAGATATATTCCGCAGCAAAAACACAATAAATATAAAAAAAGATTTTCATAAGGCTTATACAGAAAATAACAATAGCAGAGATTTTTATATTTTGCAAAATGATAAAACTGGCGAAGTCATATCCTGTGCAGAAACAACGCACAGGTACAGAACAGAACCGGGTGCAAATTACGGATTATACACATTAATTGAAGAAATGGACGAAAATAGCAAATATATTAATGCAGCGGAACCTACGCTTGCATATATTGTAAAAAGAGCTCAAGACCGCTTTGATTTATCTGTTTATACCGCATTTGGAGAAGACAAAATTCCTTCTTTAAAAAGAGAAAAATTTACAGAAAATAATTTAGGTGAATTTTATATTCCTCACAAAAGATTTAATTCTATGATAGATAAAGCAGAAGAACACTCTCAAATTGAATATACTGCATAAAAATATACAATAAATCCAAAATGTTATATAATTCAGTACGGAGGGATAAGAAATGACAATTTTGGTTTTAGGGGGAGCAGGATATATAGGTTCACACACCGTTTATGAATTAATTGAAAACGGCATAGATACTGTTGTTGCTGATAATCTTGAAACAGGTCATATCGAGGCTGTACACCCTAAAGCAAGATTTTATAAAGGGGATATAAGCAATGAACTTTTTTTAGATAATGTATTTAATAAAGAAAAAATTGATACGATTATTCATTTTGCGGCATATTCAATTGTCGGAGAAAGTATGAAAAATCCTCTAAAATACTATGATAACAATCTCTGCAAAACAAAAGCTCTATTAGAAACAATGATAAAACATAATATAAAAAATATAGTATTCTCCTCAACTGCCGCCGTATACGGAGAGCCTGAGAGTGTTCCCATTTACGAAAATGATAAATTGCAGCCATCTAATCCATACGGAGAAACAAAGCTTGCTATAGAAAAAATGTTTAAATGGGCTGATACGGCATATGCATTGCGCTACGTTTCTTTAAGATATTTTAATGCCGCAGGAGCACATATTTCAGGAAATATTGGAGAATTTCACAACCCTGAAACACATCTTATTCCAATTGTATTACAAACTGCCTGCGGAAAAAGAGAATATATATCGGTATTCGGAGATGATTATGATACAAAAGACGGAACCTGCATAAGAGATTATATTCACGTAAGCGACTTGGCAAAAGCTCATATTTCAGCAGTAAAATATTTAAAAGCAGGTAATGAAAGTAATATTTTTAATTTGGGAAACGGAACCGGTTTTTCTGTTAAAGAAGTAATTCAAACCGCAGAAAAAATTACGAAACAACATATACCATACAAAATTGAACAAAGAAGATATGGCGACCCCGCAAAACTAATAGCCTCCAGCGAAAAAGCAAAAAAAATTCTAAATTGGCAGCCGAAGTATGATACTCTTGACGGTATAATATCAACGGCATGGAATTGGCATAAAAATCATAAAAACGGTTATAATTAAGGGTATGTGCAAATTTATTATTAAAACATTAGGATGTAAGACAAATCAAGTTGAATCGGCATTAATTGCGGAAATTTTAGGAAATCACAACTATATTGAAACCGATGAAATAAAAGAGGCAGATTATTATATATTAAATTCCTGCTCTGTAACTCATACAGCCGATAATAAAAACTTATCATTTTTAAGAAGAGCAAAAAGAGAAAATCCTAAAATTAGGACGGTTATTACAGGATGTATGGCTCAACTTGAAAAAGAAAATCTTGTAAGAAAAAATATAGCTGATTTTGTTATTGGAAATTACGAAAAAAATGACATTGCCAAAATTTTGGATAATAAAACCGAATATAGTGTTTCTGATATATTCAGCCACAATACTTTCAGATATGAAAAGCTTTATCAAACAACGAGGACAAGAGCCTCCGTTAAAATTCAAGACGGCTGCAACAACAGATGTTCATACTGCACAATTCCTTATGCAAGAGGGAAAAACCGTTCAAATAGTATAGAAAATATTGTTGAGCAAATAAATCTTTTTGCTGATGAAGGTTATTATGAAACTGTTTTAACCGGGATTCACATAGGACAGTGGGGGATGGATTTTTTACCCGAGAAACATTTGAAAGATTTGCTTCAAACTCTAGAAGATACAAAAATTAAAAGATATAGGCTCGGTTCTTTAAATCCAACGGAATTAAATAAAGAGTTTATTGATTTTCTCGCTCAAGCCGAAAAATTTTGTCCGCACTTTCACCTGTCATTGCAATCTGTCTGCAACAGAACACTAAAAGCCATGAACAGAAATTACACTGAAGCTCAAATAAAAGAACTTGTTGATTATATTAATTTAAAATTCCCAAATCCTTTTATCGGCTGCGACATAATAACAGGTTTTCCTGATGAAACAAATGAGGATTTTGAAAATACCGCTAATAATCTTAGCGGATTAAAATTGAGCAAAATCCATGTTTTCCCTTATTCAAGAAGAAAAGGAACACCTGCCGATTTAATGAAAAATCAAATTAGTAATGAAGAAAAGAAAAAAAGAGCAGGAATTATCCAATGCATATCAAATCAAAAAATGATTGAATTTTTTAACAGCAATTTGAACACTCAAAATGAAGTTATAATAGAAAAAAATCGAGATAAAAAAACAAACTTTTTAAAGGGTGTAACCAAAAACTATATAAATGTATTAATTGATGATAAAGACATTTATAAAAACAGTTTTCAGAAAATATTAATAACAGGTTTATCAAATGACAATAAAATGATTGCTAAAATCAGTAAAACATTATAAATGCTCGAAATTAAATGTTACTTAACATAACAACATCTTTAATTTACATTCAAAATAATAATGTGATAAATTAATAGTATGTCAATGGGGAGGAAGGAATATTTAAATGCGCTATGTACCGTTACATGTGCACTCGGAATATAGTTTACTGGACGGGGCTATACGGAATAAAGAGCTGATTAATTTTGCGAAAGAGAATAATTTTGAAGCTGTTGCGGTTACTGACCACGGTGTAATGTATGGCGCAATGGAACTGTACAGACAGGCAAAAGATGCTCAATTTAAAGTTGTTTTAGGCTGCGAATTTTATGTCTTACATGGTGATATAACAAAAAAAGATGCAAATAACAGAGAGTTATTCCACCTTGTTTTACTTGCAAAAAATAATACAGGTTATCAAAACCTTGTAAAACTTGTAAGTATAGCACATATAGACGGATTTTACTATAAACCCAGAATTAACAGAGAAATACTTGAACAGCACGCAGAAGGACTTATATGCCTTTCCGCATGTCTGCAGGGAGAATTAATACAGGATGTTCTCAGAGGTTCAAAAGAAAACGCAAGAAAAACAGCCCAATGGTATAAAAATCTGTTCAAAGATGATTACTACATTGAACTTCAAGACCATGGTCTAGAGGAACAAAAACAATCTAATCCTGAAATTATTAAAATAGCGCAAGAATTAGATATTCCCCTTGTTATTACAAATGACAGCCACTATTTAAGAAAAAAAGATGCATCCTGGCATGATACTCTTTTGTGCATTCAAACTAATGCGTTAAAAGAGGATGAACATCGTTTTCGATTTCCTAACAGCGAGTTTTATGTAAAAACACCCGAAGAATTACGAGAATCCTTTAAATGGCTTGATGCCGAAACATTTGAGAAAGCTATTGAAAACACAGCCGTTGTAGCCGATAAATGCCACGTAATAATAAAAATGGGGGAAAACATACTTCCTTCTTTTGATGTTCCATCAAATCATACTATACCTTCTTATTTAGGTTATTTAGTAAGAAAAGGAATTTCAGAAAAATATAAAGAAATAACCCCCGAAATAGAAGAAAGATGTAAGTATGAACTTGAAATTATAAATAAAATGGGATTTGATGCTTACTTCTTAATTGTATGGGATTTTATAAAATATGCAAAAACTCACGGTGTTCCTGTAGGACCCGGCAGAGGTTCGGCAGCGGGCAGTCTTGTCGCTTATGCCCTTGAAATTACAGACCTTGACCCTATAGAACATCATCTGTTGTTTGAACGTTTTTTAAACCCCGAACGTATAAGCATGCCTGATGTCGATATAGATTTTGGTGACGGTCGTGAGCGTGTTATAGATTATGTAACGGAGAAGTACGGAAAAGATAAAGTCTGCCAAATTATAACATTCGGAACACTTTCTGCGAAAGCGGCAATAAAAGCAGTTGCAAGGGTTATGAATCTGCCGTTTGAAATTTCAAACAGAGTAAGCCAATATGTTCCCTCAGAAGTCGGAATGACAATAGGAAAAGCTCTTGAAGTTTCTCCCGATTTAAAAAAAGTTTACGAAGAAGATGCCCTGATAAGGCAAATAATTGATGAAGCAATTAATATTGAAGGAATAAAACAAAATACGGGCATGCACGCTGCAGGTGTTATCATAGCACACCAGCCATTGGATGAAATAGTTCCCGTTCAGTACGCAAAAGAAGGAAATGTCATTACCGAATATCCGAAAGAAGACTGCGAAAAAATAGGTCTTTTGAAAATGGACTTTTTGGGACTTAAAAACCTTACAATCATCATGCAGACTCTTGAAATGATAAAAGAGAGAAAAGGAGAGGAGATTGATATTAACCATATTCCTCTTGATGATGAAATGACATACAAAATGTTGATGAGC
The DNA here is from genome assembly GCA_021199975.1 of Candidatus Gastranaerophilales bacterium. Taxonomy (GTDB): domain Bacteria; phylum Cyanobacteriota; class Vampirovibrionia; order Gastranaerophilales; family Gastranaerophilaceae; genus Avigastranaerophilus. The sequence continues at coordinate 11,863 of JAJQHF010000113.1, read as the reverse complement.
GGAAACACGGATGGTGTGTTTCAGTTAGAATCAGCCGGAATGAAAAAACTTGTTAAAGATTTAAAGCCCTCCGTATTTGAAGATTTAGGTGCACTTGTTGCACTTTTCAGACCGGGACCTTTGGAATCGGGCATGATTACGGACTTCGTAGAAAGAAAACACGGAAGGCAAAAAATAACCTATGCTCATCCTCTGCTTGAAAAAGTATTAAAAGATACATACGGAACTATTGTTTATCAGGAACAAATTATGCAGATATTTCAGGTTCTTGCGGATTATACCCTCGGAGAAGCTGACATGGTGCGCCGTATGATGGGTAAGAAGAAACTTGAAGAAATGGCAAAACAAAAAGTACGTTTTGTTGAAGCCGCTTCAAAAAAAGGGATGACGGAACAAGCCGCTGACGAATTATTCGGACAGATTGAAAGCTTTGCAAAATACTGTTTCAATCGGTCGCATAGTGCCTGCTATGCCTTTGTTGCCTATCAAACAGCATATTTAAAGGCACATTATCCCGTAGAATACATTTGTGCAATGCTTTCAAATTCAAAAGATGACCTTGATAAAATACAACTATATATAACGGAAGCTCAGAAATCAGGCATAAAAGTATTGCCTCCCGATATTAACAAATCAAATGCAGAATTTACGCCTGACGGAAATAATATAAGATTCGGTTTAAATTCCGTAAAAGGAATAGGAGAAGCAGCGCTTGCGGCAATTGTTGATGAACGAAAAAAAGACGGAGAATTTAAATCTATTTTTGATTTTATTCAAAGAATAAATCCAAGGTTAATAAACAGAAAGGCAATGGAAAATCTTACAAAAGCAGGTGTTCTCAATTGTCTTGAACCATGCAGAAAAAAAATATTTAATAATATCGAGAATATTTTAAGCGCAGCTTCAAAAGAAATGGAAGCTAGAGAATTAGGTCAAGTCAGCTTATTCGCAGGAATAAGTGCGGATTCCGTGGGCAGCAGCTATCAAATGCGCTCTTTTGAACTGTTTGGCAGTGATGAAGAATTTTCCGATAAAGAAATACAAGAGTTTGAAAAAGAATATTTAGGCTTTTATCTGACAAGCCACCCCCTTGAATCAATAAGAGATAAACTTCCTTTTCTTACAACTCATAATATCAACGAACTTCCAAATTTACCAAATGATACTTTTGTTACAATATGCGGACTGCTAAGTTCCGTCAGACAGATTGCAACAAAAAAAGACCCGACAAAATTTCTTAAAGCGGGAGTTATTGAAGATTTAACAGGCGAAGTTCCTTTCGTTGCATTCCATAAAATTTTACAAAGTTATAACTCACTTATAGAACAGGAAAAGAAAGTTATAATGTCTGGCAGATATACAAGACGAGATGAAAATAATGCCCAAGTTATCGTTGAAAGTATTAAGCCAGTTGAAAACAGCAATATTGTAACAATTTCATTTCTAAAGGAAATTTCTTTTGAGACGTTAGTTGCATTAAAAGATATTTTAGTTAACTTTAAAGGAAGTGATCCTCTTGTTTTTAAAACAAGCAGCGCAAATGATGAACCCAAAATACTTGCATCATCAAATTTTTGGCTGGATACTTCGAATGATTTAATTCAAACCTTAGAAAAAAACTTCAGCCAATATATGACAATAAGTGTTAACTCTCTTGAGTAGCTTCTGAGAATATTTTAAAGTCAATATTTTTTACAAGGAAAGAATATTTTTGATAAGCTTCCTCCGGATTTCTTCTTGCATCGTCAATTTTATCCGAAAGATTAACAAATATTTCCGTTAACCTTGGGTCAAACTGGGTTCCTGCACAGCGTTTAATTTCAGACATCGCATACTCATGAGACAGCGCTTTTCTATAGGGTCTTGTTGAAGTCATAGCATCATAAGTATCAGCAAGTGCAATAATGCGCCCGGGGAGAGGAATATCTTCCCCTTTTAAGCCGTCAGGATAACCTGTACCGTCATATTTTTCATGGTGTGACTTAACCCACTCAGAAATTACTTGTAATTTTTTTATATTAATTACAATTTTTTCACCTTCGGTTGTGTGAGATTTCATTACACAAAATTCTTCATCAGTTAATCTGCCGTTTTTACACAAAATACTTTTCGGCATGGCAATTTTACCTATATCATGAAGTAAACCTGCTATTTCAATGTCTTCCATGTAAGAATCGTCAAGCCCTAACTCTTTTGCAAGTATCATTGAATACAATGTAACCCTTAAAGAATGTCCGTTTGTATAAGAATCTTTTGTATCTAAAGCATTTGAAATAGCTCTTATGGTTTTATAGAACAATTCTCTTAATTCGTTGTAAAAAACTTTATTATTATTTGCCATTGAGTATTTTGATATTCCGTTTTCAACAGCTATTTTTAACTCCTCTACCTCAAAAGGCTTCAATATATATTGGAACAAATCACAATCATTAATTGCCGAAACAAGTATATCTGTATCAACATGCCCCGTAAGCAAAATTTTTATTATTTGTGGATTTGTTTCTCTAACCTTTTTTAGAAAATCCGTACCTTCCATCACAGGCATTTTTTGGTCGCTTACAATTAAAGCGATTTTATCACCATATTGTTTTACAACATCTAAAGCTTCAACTCCGTTATGAGCCATCAATAAATTATATTTTCCACGAAAGGTTCTTCTTAAAAGCTGCAAGTTATTTTCTTCATCATCAACCAATAGCACAGTTTCTTTTTCATCCTGAGCGAAATTTAATACAACATCTAAACTCTCTTTTAATTCACATGCACTCATCAACTACCGCCAATTTAACTCAATATTTTTGATATCGGCATTATTGCCGTAAACTTTAATACTATTATAACATTATTTTACAAAAGTTAACAATGTTAAATATTTTTTTATTTATTATTTATCCGGAATAATTTATAATAAAGGAAAAAAGGGTAATATGTTAAACGGAAAAAAGATAGTTGTGGTTATGCCTGCATATAATGCGGAGAAAACATTAAAAAAAACTTATGATGAAATATATCATGATATTGTAGATGAAGTTATCTTGACTGATGATAAGTCAAGCGATAATACAAAAGATATTTCTGTAGATTTAAATATAACAACAATAATACATAAAGAAAACAGAGGTTACGGCGGAAATCAGAAAACATGTTACACTGCTGCATTAAAATCAAATGCTGATATAATTATAATGCTCCATCCCGATTATCAATATTCACCGAAGCTTATACCCGCAATAGCCTCAATGCTTGCTTTTGAAGAATATGATACCGTAATAGCTTCAAGAATGCTTTCAGATGCTCTCAAAGGCGGCATGCCTTTATATAAATATATTGCCAATAAATTCCTCACCGCATTTGAAAATTTATTCTTAGGTCAGCATTTATCTGAATACCATACAGGTTTCAGGGGTTTTAAAAGGAAAGTGCTTGAAACACTTCCTTTAGATGAATGTGATGATGACTTTGTTTTTGATAATGAAATGCTTGCACTTGTCCGTTATTACGGTTTTTCAACAGGAGAATTAAGCTGTCCTGTTAAATATTTTCCTGAAGCCTCTTCGATAAATTTTGCACGCTCTTGCAAATATGGTTTTGGAGTATTAGGAGTAAGTATTAAATATCTGCTTGCATATACGGGGATATATAAATCAAGAATCTTTAAGAAAAATGCTAAAAAACTTGATATTAATGCAGAGCTTCCGTACTATCATAAATCGTAATTATATTTTTGTGGCAAGAGAAGGGGCAATTGATATAAATTGTCTTACAAGTTCTCTATCCCATTGAATGCCGGCACCTTGCTCCAATATAGAGCATGCTTTTTCTACGCTCATACCTTTCCTGTATGGTCTGTCGCTGATTAAGGCATGATAAGTATCAGCAATTGCAACAATTCTCGCAGCAAGCGGGATTTCTTTACCTTTTAATCCGCACGGATAACCGCTTCCATCCCACTGCTCATGGTGATATTTAACAATTGGAATTAAATCATGTAATAGAGGATTTGGTTCTAATATTTTTTTAACTCCTATTGTCGGATGCTGTTTAATTATTTCAAACTCTTCGTCCGTTAATTTAGCGGGTTTTGTAAGTACATCTTCAGGGATACCTATTTTCCCTATATCATGGAGTAAGGCCCCCAATTTAATGCGTTCAATTTCTTTTTCAGGTAAATTTATTGCCTTTGCCAATGCAACGGAATACCTTGAAACAGAGGAGGAATGGTCTTTTGTATATTCGTCTTTAGCATCTATTGCACTTGCTAATGAAGTTACAACCTCTATTAAATGATTTTGCGATAATATATTTTCATTTTGGAATTGTTCAACAAGAGCTTCTTCAAAGTTAATACCTAATTGAGAATGTCTTTTTGCCATCACCGTTGCAAATGAGCTTAAAGCCGTATCATCCCAAAAATCATAATCCTGAGTGGAAACAATTGTAGACCTGCCGTTATTATACCCCTTTGTTTTAGAAACGAGTACTGCCTGTTCCGCAAGAATTAAAAGTTTTTCTTTATCTTTTGAATCATCGGGATATGTTGCAATTCCTACCGAAACTCTGTTGACAGGTCCAATATCATCTACAAGACAGCATGATAATGAATAGGTAAGATATTCAGCCATATATTTAGCTTCTTCGGAATTCATATTTCTCAAGATAACAGAAATTTTATCGCCGCCGTATCTTGCCGCAATATCCTGTTTTTTAATATTTTCGTTAATTTTATTAGCAACAACTTTTATTACTTCATCACCTTTTGAATGACCGTAATCTCTGTTAATTTGAGCCATATCATCTATATCGAATATAATTACGGACACTTTTGTTTTTGCAGAATCGGCATAAATCATTTCTTGTTTTAACAGTTCATGAAATCTTCTGTGGGTATATAAATTAGTCAAACTGTCTAAATATGAACTCTGTGCAACTTTTTCACTTAAAAGAGAATTTTGAACTAAAAGACCTAAATTAGAAGCAGCTAATTGATACATACTTATATATTTTTGGACATTGTAATTACTTGCAAGTGCCACGCAAATATTTTTACCGTGAATTTTTATAGGAATAATTACACCCGGAAGCCCCGCAAGAGAAGGTAATTTAAGAAAAGCTGAATTAGCTGATACCTTTGTTTCACCGCTGTCAATTGCCTTAACTATCTCATTTTCTTTGTCGCTCATAAATACTTTAAAGGAATATACATTTGTGTTTTTATCCAATAATCTAATATTTACTGAGTTTAATTCCTCGTTTATGAAGCCGATACCTGTATATGCACAGTTAAATTTATTAATAAATAAATTATGAAAAGAATTTAAAGATTCTCTAATATCTTTATAATCTTTTATTATTTCATTTGTTTCTTTTATAAAACCTGCATAATCAACTATTCCATGAAACTTTTCACTCGTATGGTTAATTATGCCGATAGAGGCATTAGCTGAACTCATACCGCTTCCGAGCACATTAATTTTCGCAACAAGACCGCTTTTATCTATCGGATTTGTTGTTATTGAATTTTGGGAAGAGAGAGTTTCCTTATCCTTATATAATTTTGATATTTTCTTTTCTTTTTGCATTAACCAATCCTGAATACGTTAAATTATAAATCTATAAATTAAAAAAGTTGCTTTTTTGTAATAAACTGTTACAAAATATCTTAACATATTATAACAAATTGTGCATCTTTTAATAATTTAGATATCATCAGCAATGATTTTTGCGGCAATTGAAGCAGAGCCGGTTGTTTCCAGCTTTTGCCTTACTTTTGCCAGTTCGAAAATCATACTTTCTCTGTATTTGTCATCTTCAATAATTTTAATAATATTTTTTGCAATAACATCACATCTTGCATTCATCTGCAATATTTCGGGAACTATATCTTCATTTAAAATTATATTAGGAAGGCTGACTCTTTTTATACATCTGACAAGAAGATATACAAAATATAAAAACCATGGACCTCTATAACTTATAATCATGGGAGTTTGATATAAAGCAGCCTCCAATGCTACAGTTCCCGACGCCAATATCAAGGCATCCGAAACGGACAATAATTCATAATTTTTATTTTTCATAATTTTTATATTCAAATCTTTATACTCAGATACCATTGGATTTATTAACTCATCTTTTATATTAGGCGCTTGAGCAATTGCAAACTGAACATCAGAGTGTTTTTCTTTTATTTCTCTTGCCGACTCCAAAAACAATTTTAATAGATTTTTAATTTCAAATTTTCTTGAACCGGGGAATATAGATATAAGCTTTTTATTTTTATCAAAATCATTTTTTTCAAAAAAAGTTATTTTATCAGTTTTATCAGGAATTTCCGATAAAAGCGGATGTCCTGCAAATTCAACATTTATACCTTTTTCCTCATACATTTCCCGCTCAAACGGAAAGATTGTAAGCACCTTATCAATGTTCTTTTTTACGGTATTTAAACGCCATTTCCTTGATGCCCATATTTGAGGCGGAATATAATAATATATTTTAAATCCGTATTTTTTCAAAATTTTTGACAAATTAAGATTAAATCCTCCGTAATCTACCATTAATACCATATCCGGCTTAAATTCATCTTTTAAGTATGCGGCAATTTTTTTACCAAGGTTTATATGAGTAAATATTATGTTTAAATTAAATCCCATTGCTGACATTTTTGAATGGTCGCAATACAGTTTTACCCCCTCACCTGCAAGATTTTGACCACCCACAGCCTCAATTTCAATTGAGGGGTTTATTTTTTTTAACTCTTTTACAACATTTGCGGCATGCCTGTCGCCTGAATATTCACCTGTAATTATAAATAATTTTTTCATACAGCCATTACTACTATATTATTTTTATCAGCGTAATCAATTGTTTTTCTTAAATCAACAAGGATAGTTTCGTTAGCTTCAACGGCAATAAGTTTAGCCTTATATTTTTTCATTGTTTTTATGGTATTCAAACCAAACGCAGGAATATCAAAACGCTTATCTTGCTTTGGTTTTGCAACTTTTACAATAATAGAATCTTTTTTCCCGAGTTTACATCCTCTTTTTATACAATTGTCGGTACCTTCTATTGCCTCTATTGCCATAATCATTCTGTCTTTAATCACAACCGACTGACCAATATCAAGTTCTCCCATTTCTTTTGCTATTTTATAACCGTATTCTACATCAGAAAGCTGGCTTTCAGTCGGCTTTATTTTTCCCAGTATGCCTCTGGGAACCATTAAATTTTTTATAAATATAGTTTGGTCTAATACAGTAATTCCAATCTTATTAAGTTCTTCAACAAGAAAAAGCATTATTGCGTCATCATTTAACCTTACTGCCTGCTTTAAGAATTCAACCGCCAAAGAATCAAATTTAGGACGTTTTACAACAAGTCCTTTTGAAACTTTTCCTATAAAAGTCAACTGTTTTATATTTTCAGCCAAAAGAGTATTTTTTATTTTTAAAACCTGCCCCGGTGCATAATCAAAAACTTTAGAGCAGTATTTTTTTAATTCTTTTCTGTTATCCGAGGATAAGGAAATTGCAATTACTTCAAATCCGTTTTCTTTTGCATTTTTTGCCAGCTGTACGGGGAGCTGTCCGTTTCCTGCTATTAAACCTTGCTTATTATCTAATTCTATTGACACTTTCAATCCTCTTCCAATAAATATTATAAAATAAAATTATTATTTTAATGCTTCTTTTGACAATTCCTGTTTGTAAGAAATCAAACATCTGGATAACTGGTCGGGGCAGCTTGTTTGTTTTCCGCCGCACCTTATACCGTATAATTTTTCAATTACATCATCAATTTCCATACCTTTTATAAGTTTTCTTATTCCTTCAAGGTTACCGGGGCATCCTCCCAAAAATTCAACATCATAAATTTTGTTATCATTTAAAATAACATTCATCATAGCGCAGCACGTACCTTGTGTTTTATATTGTATTGATTTTAAAGCCATTCTTTTATCCTTTTGTTAATGCGGAACATGTTTTAATATAGAATATATAATCACAGACATTATAACACAGCAGGGAATTGTAAGCACCCAGGCAGTAACAATATTACGAATAATATTTGTTTTTACGGCTGAACCTTTTATTGCGGTTCCGACTCCCATAATTGATGTTGAAACAACATGTGTAGTACTTAATGGAATTCCGAAAATAGATGCAATAAGTACAATTGAAGAAGCTGAAAAATCCGCAGCTGCACCGCTTATGGGTTTTAATTTAATAATTTTGCTTCCCATCGTTTTAATTATTTTCCATCCGCCTGTCATTGTCCCCATAGCCATTGTTACGGCACAAACAATTTTTACATATATCGGTATGTTAAATTCACCCTCGGGCATGACAAGCACTCCTCCGGTTACAAGCGCCATTGTTATCACACCCATTGTCTTTTGAGCATCATTTAAACCATGACTTAATGCCATTAAACCTGATGCAAAAACCTGTATTCTTTTAAATCTTCTGTTTATAATATCGGGTTTCATTTTATAAAATAATCTTAAAAATGAACACATTACGGCAAACCCCACAACGAAACCTACTACGGGAGAAGCAAACATGGGAATTATTACTTTTTCAATCAAAACCGCAAAATTAATAGGGTCGAGTCCGGCGTGTATAAAAGCGGAGCCTAAAAGTCCGCCGATTAAAGCATGTGATGAGCTTGAAGGCAAACCGAACCACCATGTAATCAAATTCCAAACTACAGCAGTTAAAAGCGCACATAAAATAACCTGCAAAGTAATTGTATCACTTGCTATAATTCCCGCCCCAATAGTTTTTGCAACATTTACACCTAATAAGGCACCGGAGGCTTCCAATACCGCTCCAAATAAAACTGCCTGTCTTGGAGATAAAACCTTTGTTGATACAACCGAAGCAATTGAATTTGCGCAGTCATGAAACCCGTTAATATAATCAAAAGCCAATGCAACTATTATTACGGCAATTAACAAAAATAAAGATAATGTCATAATAAACTCCGGTTAACTCAATTTTAATACAACGCTTACAACCGCATCTGATACCGCATAACAAGCATCATGCTA
>JAJQHF010000113.1:0-2798 GCA_021199975.1 Candidatus Gastranaerophilales bacterium | reverse complement strand
TTTTCTAAATCTTTATGTATATCTCTTAATTTTATTACATTTAAAGCATCATATTTTCCCGAAAATAATGCTTCTGTGGCAGTTAATAGAATTTCATCGCCTCTTGTTTCTATTTCTTTCATTTTTAAATTTTTAGCAGTCATATCAGAAATAGTAGGTTTTTTAAAATTCGCAAAAATTTGTTCCAGTTCGTCAGTTGCTGTCATTAATGTTACAGACTGATTTTTTAGATTGTCAGTAAATGTTTCCAATCTGTATACTTTTAAGTTAAGGCATGATTTTGTAATTTTTTTTGTTATTTTATTTAACAAAGTTGAAATATTTTGAATATCTTCTCTGTCAATCGGAGTAACAAAAGAAGTGTCCAAAACCTCTAAAGTCTTCTTTATATTTTTACTGCTTGAATGTTTATACTGCTTTGCTCTTAAAAGGCGTTCTTCAGTAATACCTTCTTCCAGTATTTCATGAAACAAGGCGGCTGATTGTTTACAGCATAAAGTACCTTCTTCAAATAATGAATAAAATACATCATTTGAAGGCGGCAGTATATAAGACATTATTCCGCTCATTAATTTCGACATTTTACTCTCCTTCATAAAATAAAACAATGCACTACACTGTTTTAAACTAAATTTTGTTTAGCTAATTCTTTCCTTATTCTGTTTAAACCGGCTTGAATTATTCTGGATATTCTTGACGGTGAGAGATTAAACTCTTCTGATATTTCTCTTAATTTTTTATCTTTAAAAAATTTACACTCAATTAATTCACGTTCTCTAGGCGGTAAAACTTTTATAGCGTTCTTTATGCTGTCACTTAATTCCAAGAACAGAACTTTTTCTTCCGGATTTCTTTTAAAATCACGAATTTGAGCAGGCGCATCACCTTCCGCCATTTCCTCTACCGATAAAATTGTTTTATATACCGCTTCACGTATATTATTCCGGCTTTCATCATCAATAATAAGATTTTCCTGTTGATTTTTCAGCACATACCATCTGTACCTGCGCCTTATTTCGTTTCTAATTGCCCATTTTATTGCGGTTGAAAGATATGATTTGTTATATTTATCAGGCTCTGCATTTACACATAACTTATGCACAACCTGCGTTCCTATATTAATCAGCTCTGAATAATCAATTAAATGTTTAGCTGCTAACTTTTTATACTCTACTTTTGCCAGAGTATCAATCAACTCTTGATATTCTTTAATATTAAATTTATAGTTTTTTTTGTTTTCTACACACATATCTGCAAAGTATAAACTGTACATGACTTATTTTACATTAAAGAAAATTTTTTTTGTACAAAAGATATAGAAAACAATTAATTATATTAAATGTTAAGTAATGTAAATCAGATGTATTGCTTGTAATTACTGAAATTTAAGCATATTTTAAATAATTAATAATGTAAATATTAAATAAACTAGCAATTTTTTTAGATTAGAGGACTTAATGATTGTGGACATTGGCAATTTTGAAATGTTAGTAACTAAGATAGTATAATAAGGAGAAAAAAATGATACAAGCACCGCAGACACAATATATTCCGGCAGGTGAACCTATTCAAAATAATTACCAACAGCAAGGTGCATATAATCCGGTTCAATATACACAAAATCAGACACCGGGTGTATTTTATAACTATCCGACAACAAGCTGTTATACACCTGCTCAACAGCCGCAATCCGCAGGAACTCCGCAATATAACGGTGTAAATATAGAAATATTAAATCCTCAAGGACAAAGTGTTACGGGGCAAGGCAGTGCTCCTTACTGCATGCCGGCACAATTTGTTCCGGTTCAACAACAAACTCCTATATATGCTCCTCAAGTGCAGCAGCCTGTTCAACAGCAAATATCGGCGCCTCAAGCACAACAACCAATTCAACAACCTGTAGAACAGCCAGTTTCTCAAATTCAACAACCGGCTCCTCAAATTCAACAGCCAGTTCAACAACCTGTTCAACAGCAAACGGAAACCCCTCAAGCTGCAGCACCTGTAATTGAACAACCAACCGTTGCTTCCGACCCTAACTTAGTAGAAAGCTTTGCAGGAAAACTTAAAACTGATGATTTAGATGCTCAAAGAGCCGGTATCGAAGAATTAGCGGAAAATGTTAAAAATAACGACCAAACAGGAGATATATTATTAGATACTCAATTATATGATGCTTTACTTGATATTATAAATAAAGATACATCTTCACTTGAAGCTCCTTCCCCTGAAGTTGTAGAATTAAGACAGAAAGATGAAAACCAGTTAACAGCAGAAGAAAAAGAAAAAGCATCAACTCCTTCTCCGTTAGAAAAAGCAGAAATAAATAAACAATACGCTTTATACACAATTTCTTATATGGATGAACGTTTAAACAATCAATTAGTTCAAAACGGCAAAGAGGCTCTTGAATTAAAAGATTTGCCATGTGTTGAAAATATAATTGATACAGTAAAAGGAAATGAAAATCCTATGTTAAGAATCAGCGGAATCGCAGCTTTATCTCACCTCCAAAGACCTGAATATAAAGAAGACTTAACTACAATATTTAATTTAGCAAGAACAGATGAAGATGAAGGTGTTAAAGAATCAGCAGAAAAAGCATTAACAGCTATAGGTGTAAATCCGCAAGAATTACCTCTCCCAAATGCTGCTGCACCAACCGAAGAAAATTCGAAAAAACAATAAGCAGCTAAGGTAATTACCGGTAAAGAGAAAAGATATTGAAATGTAAGTCTTTTCTCTTTTTTTTATTTACGAAATTTTTTGAATATTTGAAATTCTTGGGTCTAATATTA
>JAJQHF010000046.1 GCA_021199975.1 Candidatus Gastranaerophilales bacterium | reverse complement strand
AATTAGCAGTTTTGTATACTAAGTTAAACAATATCAAGCAGGCTTTGTTGTATTATGAAACATGTTTAAAAATAGATGAAAATAATTTAGAGTCATTAATCGGTATATCCTCTATACTGTCAAAGTTAAAACAATATGACCTCTCCATTGATTTTGCAATGAGGGCATATAAGCTTTACCCTGAAAATATCAATGTTATTAATTGCTTATATCTTGGATATTACGGCAAAAGAGATTGGGAATCGGCAATAACTTATGCTAAAAAAATTATTGAACTCGAGCCTGAGAATGATTTAGGCTATGGGTGTATTGCAAACGTATATTTTGAGGCAGTCGGCTATAGTGAGGCATTAGAATTTTATAACAAAGCTTTAACATATAAATCTGATGATTTTGATTATTTATATAATAAAGCCGCTTGTCTGTCTAATATAAATCATTCTGATGAAGCAATAATGATTGTAGATAAATTATTTAAAACTAATTTTAACAAACCTAATTTACTTAATTTATCCTGTATGGTAAAGCTTAAGAATAAATATTATAATGAAGCAAAAGAGCAATATTTGCAGTTAATTTCTCCCGTTGTAATGCATAAACTTAAAAAAGAAGATGATACTTTAACCCCAAATATAGATTCTAAATTTGTAGAATATTATAAAAATAATTGGCAGAATGATAACAATTGTAATTTAAAAAATAAAACCCTTCTATTATATAATTATGCCGGTCTTGGCGATTATATGATGTTTTCACGGTATATCCCGATTATAACAAACAAATGGGGAAAAGTTATAGTTGAAGTAAATAAAAATTTATATGGGTTATTTAAAAGAAATTTTGACAATGTTGATGTTGTTCAAGAAACCGATGCCCCTTATACAAATTACGATTATACAGCGTCAATTATGAGTCTTTTATATTCAGCAGGTTTAGATTTTGAACATATTCCATTTTCTTCGGGATGGTTAAATGCTGACAATAAATTAGTTGAACAATTTAAAAATTCTGAAATATTCAATCAAAATAAAAAAATAAAAGCAGGAATTTTTTGGCATGGAAATACGAAAATATTAAAGAATAGGTCTATAAATTTAGAAGAATTAACTATTCTTTTTAAAAATGACAATTTTTCATTCTACTCTTTAGATATTGAAAAAAAGGAAGAAAAAGACACTAAATTGTTGAATGATTTTAATATAATTGATTGTTCTCAATATATCAATACTTTTGAAGATACTGCGGCAATTTTAAAAAATTTGGATGTTTTAATAACCGTTGATTCTTCTGTTTGCCACTTAGCAGGAGCAATGGGGGTAAAAACATTTTTAATGCTTCCTAATAATGCTGAGTGGCGTTGGTTTTATAATACAGAAAAAACACCATGGTATGATTCAATAAGAATTTTTTAGCAAGAAAAACAAAATAGTTGGAATAATGTAATAACAAAAATTAATAAAGAACTGCATAATATACAGTCCTTTATTAATTAAATTATTTTGGTCTTTCTCAGGCATTAAGCTTTATGTATTGTGCATTTTGAATACCATCAATTTTATTAATAGTTTCCATTGCAGAATCATCAACGTCTTTATCAATTGTAATAATCATAATAGAAACATTATCTTTTTGATTTGATTTTTGTGAAACCTGCATTCTGTTAATGTTTATACTATTTTCACCTATAACAGCCGCTACTTTAGCTACCATAGCAGGCTTATTTTCATGAGGAATCATAAGCATATGTTTTTCTGCTTCAATACTCATATTATAATCATTAATGCGCACAATTCTCGGCATATTTTTAGCTATTAAAGCGCCTGTAACCGTGTTTTCATCTATATCCGTAGTCAAAGTTACTGAAATTGAACCAATAAAAGTACAGTCTTTTTCTGATTTTGAAATTACTGTATTAATTCCTCTTTTCTTTGCAATTAAAGGTGCATTAACAAAGTTAACACTTTCAACACTTGAAGAGAAAATACCTTTTTGAACTGCAACTTCAAGAGGCGCAATATTTAATTCTGCTAAATTGCCGCTGACATTTATATTTATATTTTTCAAGTTTCCGTTAGAAAGCTGCTGAACAAGTTCTCCCAAATTTTCCGCAAGCTGCATATATTCTTTTACGGGATTTAAAATGTCAGATTTTAATGCAGGTATATTAATTGCGGCTTTTGCGCTTCCTCCTGACAGGACTTCTTTTATCTGCTCTGCAACATCAATGGCAACATTAAATTGAGCTTCTGCGGTACTTGCACCTAAGTGAGGAGTCATGGTTACATTACCGCCGCAATTATACAAAGGAGATGCTGTAATATCAGGTTCGGTTTCATAAACATCTAATGCCGCTGCTTGAACCTGCCCCGATTCCAATGCTTCTTTCAACGCTGCTTCATCAACTATACCGCCTCTTGCACAGTTTATAATTCTTACACCTTTTTTCATTCGGTTAAGAGTATTTCTGTTTATTAAAGAAGTTGTTTCCTTTGTTTTCGGAGTGTGTATTGTAATATAGTCACACTGACCCCAAAAATCATCAAGTGAAGAAATGTATTTTGCGCCTATTTTTTCAACTGCTTCCTTTGTTGTGTAAGGGTCAGAAACAATAACTTTCATTCCTAATGCTATCGCAACATTTGCAACATGGTGTCCGATTTTGCCAAAACCTATAATTCCAAGTGTTTTACCAAAAACCTCAACACCGGTAAACTTAGAACGTTCCCATTTCCCTTCTTTTGTTGAAGCGGCCGCCGCAGGAATATTTCTTGACATTGCAAGCATAAGTGCAATAGTGTGTTCTGCTGCAGCATTTGTATTCCCGTCAGGTGAATTAACAACTATAATTCCGTTTTGAGTTGCAGCCTCCACATCAATATTATCGACACCGACACCCGCTCTGCCTACTATTTTCAAATTTTTACCGCACTCAAGTATCTTTTTTGTAACTTTTGTTTGGCTTCTTACCATTAAAGCATCATAATCTTTTATTTTTTCAGCAAGTTCATCTTCGCCTAAAGTCGGAACAAAATCCACTTGCGCAGTACCTTCTAGTATTTTACCTGCTGCTTCATTAATTTTATCTGTAATTAGTACTTTCATATCTACCTCAATTTTCTCACACTTTTATC
>JAJQHF010000120.1 GCA_021199975.1 Candidatus Gastranaerophilales bacterium | reverse complement strand
AATCTTGTCCTTTTATTATTTTTGTATTTTGGCTCATTATTACATTTGTTCTTTTCGTATTGTAGTTTGCGCAAATCCCCTTAACTGAGGGATATTTATCAGTTAAAACATCTGATAATTTTTTCAGTTTGTCGTCTATCATATTTGAATTAATAACAAAAACTATCAATATTTGATTTAAATCTGATGAAATCCTGTAAATAATATGCCTTATTAAACCGGTATGAAATTTTTCATTGTAGCCTGAAATGGTTAAGTTTAGAGCCTGCTCCTTTATAAACTCATTTATTTCATTTATTATTTCAGGCTGCATAGGGCAATTTTTTATGTTTATAAGTTCATGCGAGTTAATTTTATAGTATCCGCTTAATAATCTTTTTGAAACCTTTGTCTGCGAAACAGGTAATTGAATTTTACATCTGCAATTTTTTATTTTAGGGGAAGGAATTATAGTATTAACATTTATTTTTAATCCCGCAATTTTTTCCAGCGTTTCTTCTACAATCTGCTGTTTTTGCCTCAATTGTTCATCATAGTCTATATATTGCCAAGAGCAGCTTCCGCAAACATTATGTAAAGAACAAAAAGGACTTATTCTAGATGGTGATTTTTCAACAATTTCCTTTATACAGGCTGAAACATAATTTTTATTTATCTTATTTATTTCTACTTTTACGGTGTCATTCGGGCATGCACCTTTTATAAAAACTGGGATGTTGTTTATTCTTGCAATTGCATTGCCGTCATTGAGCATTTTTTCTATTTTAACAACAAATTCTTCACCGATAATCATAATTTATTCAATTCACTCAAAACATCGTCAATAACGCTGTCCCAATTGCCGATTTGCGATTGTCTGAAAATTTTAACACTTTCATACCAAATTGTAGAACTGCAATCATTAAACCAACGCCATTCAGCAGTATAGGGAAGAAGCAGAAATGTTTTGACTCCTATAGCTCCTGCCATATGTGCAATTGAAGAATCTATAGTTATAAGTAAATCCATATTCATTAAAAGAGCGGCGGTGTCTGAATAGTCCTTTATAAAGTCTTTTAAAGGATATATATGTTCATCTTTTTCATCATTATTTATTTGAAATGAATAAAAATTGTTATTTTTTGACAAAAGAATTTTTTTAATATAACTAAAATCAATTGAACGATTTTTAAAAATACGTTTATTTCCCTGCCAAAATAATCCTATTTTATATTTTTTGTTATTTAAATCACAAATTTCAGACAGTTTTTTTACTTTGTCTTTTTCTGCGGATAAATATGGTTTTGATGATATTTTTTCAAAATCAATATTTAATGCGTATTGTAAATCCATAATTGAAATAACCGTATCATAATCATCCGGAGTTATGCTTTTTCTTATAATATTTACGTCTTTAAATGAATTTTTTAATACCGAAACCAATTCTTTATCAGTTTGAAGTGTCAAACTTTTTGCTTTCTTTTTCAAAATCGGGAGAAATCTTGAAAACATAATAGTATCTCCAAGTCCGCAGTCAGAATAAACCAAAACATTTTTATCATTTAAACTACAGCCCGGTTCCCAAACTCTGTTTTTAAATACTTCATTAAACTTACTTTCTTTACTCCTTAAAGAGTATAATTTCATCCCTTTTTTAAAATCTTTATCAGTTAAATAAATCATTCCGAGAGTTGTTGCACTTTGAACGGCATCTTTATCATTTTCGACAATATACTCAAGTATTTCTTTTGCTTCATCAATTCTTCCCAAATATTTAAGAGCAATTGCTTTTCCGTGTAAAAAATTTAAATTTGACGGATTTAAATTAACCGCTTTATCGTAATAATTCAAAGCTGAGGCATAATTGCCCAAATCCATGTTATTAACACCCAAAAGCGAATATGCTTCGTCTGATTTGTCGTCCTTTTCAATCAGTTTATTTAAAATTTTAATGCTTTCATTATTGTTATATAAATCTCTGTATGTTTGCGCAAGACTTAAAAGTACATTTTTTTCATCGGGGTTAATTTCATAAGCTTTCTTTAAATATTCAAGAGCTTTTTCGTTGTCTTTTCCTTTATACAAAAATGCAGTATTAACATAAGCTTCAACATAATTTTCGTTTAATTCAATACATTTAGAGTAAGCAGCCAGTGCTTCATCTGTCTTTCCCTCTTTTGAAAACAATACTCCGAGATTATAAAAATATATACAGTTTTTACTATTTAACAATATTGCGGTTTTCAAAGCTTCTATCGCAGAACTTATATCATTTAAGTCTTCGTAATATCCGGATATCGAAGCATATACATCGTCCTCCTGCTTTATTTCAATACATTTCTTTGCATAAAATAGAGCTTGTGAAATATCGTTTAATTCTTTGTATATGAGCGACAAATTATAACAGGAATTATAATTTTTGGGGTTCAGTTCAATAGACTTTTTATAGTTTTCAATTGATTTATCATAATCACTTATTTTCTTATATGCAAGCCCCAAAGAATAATATATGTCATCATTTTCTCCAAGTTCAAGAGCCTGTTTGTATATTTTAACAGCCTTTATATATTCAGAATTCATATAATAAGCTTTTGCAAGATTTGAAGCAATGTATGAATTTTTCTTCAAAACATAAGCTCGATTGAGCAAATTAACAGAATCTTGCGGTTTACGAAGAGAAAGACATAAAAGACCGTATAAATTTAAAACATTATAATCATCAGGGTTAACGGAAAGTAGTTGTTTATATATTTCCTCCGCCTTTTCAAAATTGTTTATTGAGTGGTAATAATATGCTTTATCAGTTAATTCTTTATATTTCAAGTCCATTTTTTACTCTTTTAAATACTTCTTCCCAATCACAAGATTTTTTTTGCTTAAAAATTTCAACACTATTATACCACGGAGTTGTTTTTGTATCATAAAACCAGCGCCATTCTGTTGCATACGGAAGAAGCATATAAGTCTTTACCCCTAAAGCACCCGCAAGATGTGCAATGGATGAATCTATTGTAATAAGAACATCTATATTCTTTAAAAGCGCTGCTGTATCATAATAAGTTTTTATGTACTTTGATAAGTCAATTAAAGGAAGTTCTTTCTTTAAATTTTCAGAATCAGAATCAATTTTCGATATCTGAAAAGAATAAAATTGTATATCCTTGATATCAAAAAG
>JAJQHF010000144.1 GCA_021199975.1 Candidatus Gastranaerophilales bacterium | reverse complement strand
AACTTTTAACTAATGAAACTATAAACAAATATGCAAATAACAATAGAGGTTTTATTAGTGACATTCAAGAAAAATTAAAAACAATGTCAGATTCTCAATTAAATAAACAATATACGCTTACCCGAAAAGAAGTTAAAAAAGCAACTTCTAAATTGAGAGAAGAAGAAAGGAAATTGGAACAGATAGGAAATGAGTTTGAAAATACAAAAGAAGGCAGCAAAGATTATTATAATAAAATGCGTGCAATGAATACTCAAATTCGAAATGTTCAATTAGCAAGAGAATATGCAAATATGAATGAACAAGCCCATTACATTGTAGTAAATGAAAGAAATAACGTTCGTGGTAAAAAATAAATAATTGTGTCTGATTGATACGAAACATCCGAAAACGACTTGAAATATCTTCTGGTGCAAGCAATGGATGTGAATGTAGTAAATTATAAGGAGACAAGATTATGACAGACACATTTTTACCGGATGAAATTTTAAAAAGCAGACAAAATTTCTCAGATTACATTGAAGCTAATTCTGAAAAAATCATTTCACAAATTACCCGGGATTATCCAAAACATGCATTGAATGTTGTAACGGCACAATTAACTCAAAACGATGAGGGTTTAATAAATGCCGTAGAAAATTTTACAAATGTGCAAAGCGGATACATTTTTTGGTTTGTAGTAAATGAAAAAGAGCGGCTGGTTAATATTGCAAGAACATTAAACAAAAATTTTTCAAAAAATTATGGGATTTTTATTATTAAAACATTTTTGAACGAAGATAAAATAGACTTTGAATGCATTTTGAAACCCGAAATCCCAACTAAAACAATAAGAAATGAAAACACTCCTGCTAAACTTTTACAAAAAGAATACTGGGAACAATATTTTGAAATCTGCGATGAACTTCAAAGTGAAATGCAAGTTACTCCGGCTCCAAGACATTATCAATATATTACAATGGGTAAAGCCGGTGTTCAAATTGTTCAAACTGTAAATACAAAAGATAACTACGCTGCCACTGAAATTATGATTAATAACAATAAAGAAATTTTTAACAAACTTCTTGAAAATAAAAGCGAAATTGAAGAAAAACTTGGAACTTTAGACTGGCAATTCCTTGAAGGCAAAAAATCTTCAAGAATTCGAAAATTATATAGTGCAGATATTGCAAATCCCACAACTCGGGAAGAAACGATTAAAAATCATATTAAAATGGCAGAAGATTTTAGAGAAACATTCAGGAAGTATTTATAAGGGGCTTATTTGCCCCCTTATTTTAATTTCAGTACCACAAAAGCGAGCAATAGGCATAGTAATAACATAGGAGTAGTATGAAAAATGGCTGAAAGAAAAATTATTGTAAAAAATAAAAGAAGAATAAACGAACAGCAGGAGCTAACCCTCACCGAATTCAAAAAACAATATAACAGGGAATTAGCTTTAGCTTTTGAATCATATAAAAAGTTGTGTGTGAGCAAAAATATGGTTTTGCCCCCTTATATGCAAAAAAATACCAACTATGAAACCGATTTTTATTTTGACCTTCGTACCAATTTTAATCTTCATTCTAATTCTATCTGGTATATAGATAGAATTATATAATTGTGTTCGAATGATACGAAATAACAAGCAATGACTTCACTTCCAGACTATTCAGAGGCATTAATGTCAATGTAGATAAACAAAAGGAAACAGAATCATGAAAACAATTAAAAAATTAGAACAGGCAAAAAAAGAAAATGCAAACTTAAAAGAATGGGGAATTAATCGAACATTTTATTGGGCTTATAGGTCAGCTCTTGAAACCGGCAATGATTTGATTGATTTAAATGATGTTGTTTGGGATAAAGACGTAAGAGAGATTGTCAACAATTGCAAAGAGTTCGGCATTGACGAAATAACAATATCTTCAAACTATTCAGGTGTGATACAAACATTAGGATTATTTGAAGAACAAGGTTGCAAAATAACAGGTTTGAAAAAAGTTAAATCGCAATACACCGATTTTAACACTCAAGAATATAAAATCGTAAGTGCAATTGTGATTCAGATTTCTCAAAAATAAAAGAGAATCGATTAATGTGCAAGAAAAAACATACAAGGAGACAAAATTATGACGGTAGCAGAATTAATTAAAATTTTACAAAGCGGCGATTCTAAACAGGATATAAAAATTATCGATACCGCAGGAAATTATGAAGGTGACATTTTTACATTGGATTCCGATGGCGAAACTACATACATAGTTATGGAATAGATTGTGTTCAAATGATACGAAATAACAAGCAATAACTTGAAAAATAAATAAATGCAATCAATTAATGCCAATGAATACAGCTAATAAAAAGGATAAATATTATGAAAGACAAAACATTAGAAAAAATCACTTTTAAATCCGGGAATCAGGCAATTTGTCACAGAGAACTCTATGAACATAACGGGGTAAAAATAAAAATAGAAATTAAATCAGATTCTTTTAAAGTGCAGTGTTATGCAAAAGCCTCCGCTTTAGACGGCTTAGAGTGGAAAATACTTTATACAATTCCTGCCGAACTAATGAAAACCGAAGATAGTTTGATTTACGCAGTACCTTACAGAAATAATGCCGAAGCAGCAGAAAAAGAATTTCAGAGAGATGTTTTGCACTTAAAGGATTGTGTAAACAAACTTTTATAATATGTGTCTGATTGATACGAAATAACAAGCAATGACTTCATTTTTAGACTATTCGGAGACATTAATGTCAATGTAGATAAACACAAGGAGACAAAATTATGGCAAACGAAATTTTAAAAACAAAAAATGAAAAATACGGTTTCTTTGGAACTACTTCAATTAATTATTCAGAAAAACAAACCGAAAAAAGATGGAATAACGTATTTGAAACTCTGCTTGAATTATCCGGAGTTGAATCCGAAAAAATCAGAGAATTGTTAGATAGCAGATACGGCAGACATCTTGCTGA
Organism: Candidatus Gastranaerophilales bacterium; assembly: GCA_021199975.1. Taxonomy (GTDB): domain Bacteria; phylum Cyanobacteriota; class Vampirovibrionia; order Gastranaerophilales; family Gastranaerophilaceae; genus Avigastranaerophilus. Next base: position 205 of record JAJQHF010000144.1, on the reverse strand, counting down.
CCAATGTTACAAAGAAAAAGATGTTAAAAGGATAACAAAAGAATGCTACTTTAATTGGCTTGATAAAATATTATTTGAAGATGAAACTTCAAGGAAACTCTTAGAAACTGAAAAATGTTCAATGCTGTTCGGAACTAAAGTATATAACAGAATTTATGATAGAGTCGATATTGTTTTATACACATATAAAAATAAGAATAGAGTT
>JAJQHF010000145.1 GCA_021199975.1 Candidatus Gastranaerophilales bacterium | reverse complement strand
TCATAAAATTCTGTAATAAAAGCAGAACCTCTGCCTTCAATTAGTGTAATCATTATTTCTTTTTCAATCGTGGTTAATTCTGATTCAATATTCATAAACTTTACTCGGATTATCAATTAAATTTTTCTTATATGCATAATATACAAGTTGGCGTCTGTTTTGCAGGTTTAATTCTTTTAACATATTTCGTATAAGAGAAGAAACCTTATAATATTGTCTAAGATAATATTTGTTTGCAATTTCTCTATACGTCATACCACTTAGAAGAAGGTAAAATATTCTGTCATTTTTAAGATTATAATCGGAATAAAAATTTTCTTTCATAATTTTAATATAAATATTATCGAGTATCATACGACCTTATTTGTATAATATGCCCAAAATTATTGATTTAATAGTAGCCATGTGGCTAATATTTACGCAATAGTGTGTAATATATGTAATCGTAATGAGTTATGGAAGTTGTAAAAAATATAAATTAAACTTTCACTATGGGGCTAAATACAAAATTTGGAAAAAAATTAAAAACAATAAGAGAATCATTAATGCTTTCACAAGAAGAATTGGCTGAAAAGGTTGGTTTACACAGAAATTCGATTGCTAGAATTGAAAGCGGAAAAATATGTCCTTCTTTTAAAACTGTTGAAAAGTTTAAAATGGCATTGGGGGTAGATTATAAAGATTTATTTTCTTTTGATAACGAAAGAATTAAAAAAAATTATAAACAATCACTTGAATTTAAAATTGAACAGCTTAGTGACAATGATGCAAAATACTTTATTGAAAGCATTAACTTATTTATAAAACGAAATACATTATAAAAAACCGAGTTATTACTGTTGCTCCGCTATACATTTTAGTATTTTAATCAGTAAATCCTTATCTTTCTTATCTAGTTTATTCACAGAATTTTTAATAATAAAATAAAATTCCTCATTATCTAATTGCCTGTCATCAAAATTAAACAAATATGCCAATGGAACATTTAAAGAAAAAGATAATTTAAATAATATATCAGAGGAAGGGAAGCTATATCCTGTTTCTGTACCCGATATAGTCTGAGCACTGCAGCCGCATTTATCGGCAAGCTGCTGTTGTGTTAAATTAAGAAGTTTTCTATACTTCTTAACTTTTTTCCCAAAATTTTTCATTATTTCTTTTTCACTATAATTCATATTTAGAGAATATACGAGAATGTTATTAGTAACAAGCGATTACAGTCGTAGTAACTACGATACAAATTATAATCAAAGTGCTGTTTTTCAATATAAAAGTTTCTAATAAATATACTTTGTTTTATAATTAGATAGAAAAAGACCATGTTTGAAAGGATTTTTATGAAAAATACGGTAGTTGTTGGTGCGCAGTGGGGTGATGAAGGGAAAGCAAAAATTACTGATTTATTGGCGGAGTATGCTGATGTAATTATCAGATATCAAGGAGGCTGTAATGCCGGTCATACTGTAGTTGCCAACAATCAAAAATATAAATTTCATTTAATACCGTCTGGTGTTTTATATAAAAATAAATTTTGTTTTATAGGCGCAGGAACCGTTATACATCCTGAAACATTTTTAAAGGAAACTCAAGAGCTTATTGAGAGAGGAGTTAATCTTTCAGGATTAAAAATAAGTCCTCTTGCTTCTGTTACTTTGCCTTACCATATTGATATTGACGGTATAAGCGAAAATAATTCGGGTAAAAATAAAATCGGTACAACTAAAAAAGGTATCGGGCCTACATATTCCGATAAAATAGGGAGATACGGACTTAAAATTCAAGATTTATACGATGAAGAATTATTGAATGCAAGATTAGATGCAATTTTGCCTTTAAAAAATAAAATGCTTGAAAAAGTTTACGGAACAAAAACATATTCAAAAGAAGAAATGCTTGAATATTGCAAAAAATATGCAGAAATTTTCAGACCTTATGTATGTTGTGATTGGGTAGAAAAATTATCTACAGCATTAAAAGAAGATAAAAAAATCCTGTTTGAAGGAGCTCAAGGCATAATGCTTGATATAGATTACGGCACATATCCTTATGTAACAAGTTCTAACCCTATAGCGGGAGGTGCTGCAACAGGAAGCGGAATAGGTCCTACACATATAGATAATGTTATAGGTGTAACAAAAGCTTATATTACAAGGGTTGGTGAAGGTCCTTTTATAACGGAATTAACGGATGAAACAGGCGAAAAAATCCGCACAATCGGAGGAGAGTTCGGAACAACTACAGGACGCCCTCGCCGCTGCGGCTGGTTTGATGCTGTTCTTTCAAGATATTGTGTACTTGCAGGCGGACTTACTCAAATGGCAATTACCAAAATCGATGTATTTAATGATTTTGATGAGTTAAAAGTATGTAATGCGTATAAAGACAAACGAAACGGTAATATTTATAAAGATTATCCGACAAATATAAATCTGCATATGTATATAGAGCCTGTTTATGAAACATTTAAGGGCTGGAAATCCGATATTTCAGGTGCTAAATCCGTAAATGATTTACCTGAAAATGCTAAAATATATTTGAAAAGACTTGAGGAATTAGTAGGAATACCCATAAAAATAATAAGTGTAGGTGCTGATAGAGAGCAAACGGTTATTATAGAAAATCCGTTTATATAAAAATGAACTTTTCTATTTTAATGTCGTTTAATAAAATGAGAGTATTTGCAAGAACACTATATTCATATAAATCCAAATACTACTTATTTATTCCATAACAGAGCTCTCGGTGATTTAATTTTTTAAATCACCTTTTGTTTTTATCATATTTTTACGAATATAATTAAACGCAAAACAGGTGCCCGGGTTCTTCGTTCCATAATTGAAGAAATTATGATGGATATAATGTATAATTTGCCTTCAAAAGAAGATGTTAAAGAATTTACGGTTACTGCTGACATGATAAAAAAAGGAAATGACAGTACTGCTGAACTCATAAAACTTCCTTCAAAAAATGAAGATAAAGTTATTGAACCCGTTTCAAGGTTAAAATCTACAGAAGAAATAGTCTAATTATTTTAAATAAAAAACAATAAAAAAAAGTTTTTTTATTGTTTTAAATATTTTTGAATGCAGGAATAGCCTTTACCCGAGCTTGAGCAGTCTGAACTTATTTGAGAGGCGGTTCTGCTTTTATATGCGGGAACTAATCCGTCCTCCGTAAATACAACCGCAAAAATATCTTTGCCTAAAGTATTTGGTTTCTTGCTTCCGTTTATATCAAAAAACATTATAAGCCCGCTGTCGGTATCAATATCAACACCAAAATAACTTGATATACTGTTCTTTCCGTATGCGTCCACAACAATAAAAGTTCCGTCATTTAATACTGCCGTGATTATATTTGCCCCGATACCAATTCCCGTTCTGTTACAATAAACTGTTGAACCGTCCAAATTATAGCTGTCTCCTTCATTCCAACAGCCTGATGTATTATAGCAGACTTTTGTTGTTATGAGACTATTTTTAAGATAGGTATCATACCAATTTTTCATATTTTCATCATCATCATTTACAACATCAAAAATATAGTCACCGCCGTCTGCTTTAACTCTTGTCATGGCATTTGCCAGTGTTGAATATGTCTTTTTTACTTTTGATATTCTCTCCAGCTCCGTATATTGAGCATAAATATGAGGCACTGTTATTGCGGCAATAACACCTGTAACAACAAGAGCAATCAGAACTTCAGATAATGTAAATCCCTTTTTCAACTTTACCTTTTAAACAATTCTACTTATTATAAAACAAGTATAATTGTTTAAAATAAAATTGTCAACAGACAAGTACAAATATAAAAAAACAGGTTGACATTGTTGAAAACAATTTTCAAAAAGACTAGTATAATTGTTAAAATGACTAGCAGAGATAATAGTTTAACAAGTAAAATTGGTATTAAAATTAAAATTCTTAGAATGAAGAAGAAAGTTTCTCAGGAAAAGTTAGCGGAAATTGCTGATTTGAGCAAAAATGCTTTAGGCGCAATTGAAAGAGGACAAAGCATTCCTTCAATAGAAACACTAAATTGTATTGCAAAAGGTTTGGATATAGAACTGAAAGAACTTGTTGATATTACAAAAATAGATTTATAAAAATATTTCAATCGGTAAATTATTGGCAAAAGAATATTTCTGTAATAGACTAAATGTATGAAATATATTGAAAATGTAAGAAATTTTTGTATCATCGCACATATAGATCATGGTAAATCTACGCTGGCTGACAGGTTATTGGAAAAAACGGGAACAATAGCCGAAAGAGATATGCAAAATCAGCTTTTAGATACTATGGATATAGAGCGTGAGCGTGGTATCACAATAAAATTAAATGCCGCAAGAATGAATTACAAATCTAAAGAAGGCAAAGATTATGTGCTGAATTTAATAGACACTCCGGGGCATGTAGATTTTTGCTATGAGGTGTCAAGGTCTTTAGCCGCATGCGAAGGAGCGCTTCTGATTGTAGATGCAACGCAGGGAGTTGAAGCTCAAACACTTTCTAATGTTTATCTTGCTATTGAACAAAATTTAGAAATTATTCCCGTTATTAATAAAATAGACCTGCCTTCCGCTGATGTTGAGCGTGTAAGAGAAGAAATAGAAGAAGTTTTGGGAATAGATGCTTCAATGGCAATTCCTGTAAGCGCAAAGGAAGGAACAGGAATTGATGAAGTTTTGGAGGCGGTTGTGGAATTTGTGCCTCCGCCTGTTGATACTTCCGATAAACCTTTAAGAGCTTTGGTTTTTGACAGTGCCTATGACCAGTATTTAGGTACATTATGCTTCTTTAAAGTAGTTGACGGAAGCATAAAGCTGGGTGATAAAATCAAATTTATGGCTTCGGGGAAAGAATATGAAATTACCGAGCTGGGATATTTAAATCCGCACAGAATTCCCGTAAAAGAATTAAAGACGGGTGATGTAGGATATATGGGATGTTCCATTAAAGAGGTGACCCGTTTTGTAGGTGATACTATTACTCATGTTGAAAATGGCGCTATAGAGCCTCTTGAAGGATATAAAGAAGCTTTACCGATGGTATTTTCGGGCATGTATCCTGTTGATAACGACCAGTATCAGGATTTAAAAGAGTCCTTGGAAAAATTAAAACTAAATGATTCAAGTATAACTTTTGAGCCTGAAACATCTTCTGCTTTAGGTTTTGGCTTCAGATGCGGTTTTTTGGGCATGCTTCATATGGAAATAGCGCAAGAACGCCTTGAAAGAGAATATAACCTTACTCTTGTTACAACTGCCCCAAGTGTAATATACATAGTCCATAAAACAAACGGCGAAGTTATTGAAATTGATAACCCTGCAAATCTTCCCGATGCTCAATTTAGAGATTATATAGAAGAACCCTATGTAAAAGCCTCAATAATTACGCCAAATGAATACACAGGCTTATTAATGGAGCTTGCACAATCCAAAAGAGGTATTTTTCAAAATATGACATATCTTGATAAAATAAGAGTTTCTCTTCATTATGAAATTCCTCTCAGCGAAATAATAACGGACTTTTATGACCAATTAAAATCCCGTTCAAAAGGTTATGCAAGTTTAGATTATGAATTTAGCGGCTATAAACGTAGTGATTTGGTTAAGCTTGATATACTGCTTGCAGGTGAAACGGTTGACGCATTAAGCGCAATTGTACACAAAGATAATGCTTTTTATGTGGGTCAGAAATTAACAACAAAACTAAAAGATATAATCCCCCGTCAAATGTTTGAAGTGGCAATTCAAGCTGCAATAGGCGGCAGAATTATTGCAAGAACAAACATAAAAGCATTAAGAAAAAGCGTACTTGATAAATGCTACGGCGGAGATATTTCACGTAAAAGAAAGTTACTTGAAAAACAAAAACGAGGCAAAAAACGAATGAAAGCCGTAGGAAAAGTTGAAGTTCCTCAAGAAGCTTTTATGGCTGTTTTAAGCCTGGAGGATGATTAAAGGAGGTAAGTTTTGGCACTTGATACAGCACTTGTTATGATTCTTGCAGGCGGCGAAGGTAAAAGATTATATCCTCTTACGAGAGATAGGGCAAAACCTGCCGTTCCTTTCGGCGGAAGATACAGAATTATCGATTTTGTTATAAATAATTTCATAAATTCAGGGTTCTATAAAATAAAAATTCTTACCCAGTATAAATCAGATTCTTTAAATCAGCATATAGGAAGAAGCTGGCCTGTATCGCCTATTTTGGGTCAGTATATAGATTTAGTTCCCGCCCAAATGAGGACGGACGGTAATTGGTATCAGGGTACGGCTGATGCGGTTTTTCAGAACTTAACCCATATTCATGATGAAAATCCGAAACACGTTTGTGTATTTGGCGGCGACCACATATACAGAATGGATGTATCTCAAATGATGAGATTTCATAAGAAAAAAGGAGCGGCTCTTACAATTTCCGCAATTCCTATCCCTATTTCACAGGCAAGCGAGTTCGGAATTATAGAAGTTGATGACGATTGGTGTTTAACAGGTTTTCAGGAAAAACCCAAAAACACTCCTAAATCTATTCCTAACAAACCCGATATGTGCTTAGCTTCAATGGGAAATTATATATTTGAAACAGAGGATTTAATCAGAGAAGTTCAAGAAGATGCGCAAAATCCGAATTCAAACCATGATTTCGGTAAAAATATTATTCCTAAAATGCTGCAAGACGGAAGAAAAATATACGTATATGATTTTTCACAAAACGAATATACAGGAATGACAGAATCAGAACGAGGATATTGGAGAGATGTCGGAAGTATAGACAGCTATTGGCAGGCAAATATGGATTTACTTGACTATAAACCCGAATTAAATCTGTATTCTTCGGCTTGGCCTTTAAGAACATACAACTATAATTTCCCGCCTGCAAAATTTATTTGGGAGGAAGGCGACAGAGTCGGCATGGCAACTAATTCCATGGTATCGGAAGGCTGCATAATCTCCGGCGGAAGTATTTCAAAATGTATACTTTCTCCCATGGTGCGAATAAACAGTTTTGCAAGTGTTACGGATTCTATTTTAATGGAAAATGTTAATGTAGGAAGATATTCGGAAATTAAAAAAGCAATTATAGATAAAAATGTTGATATTCCGCCCTATACAAAAATAGGTTTTAATATCGAAGAAGATAAAGCAAGAGGATTTCTTGTATCAGCAGGCGGAGTTACGGTTGTACCTAAAGGAGCTAAATTATGAAAAAAAGATTTATTATAAGTTTACTTGTATTAGCATTGTTTATGCTGTTTGTTCTTATTCATATTTCATTAAATCATACCGAAAACTTTGCAGATAATAATTCGTACGCACCTCAGGAAAATTTGGAAGCGCCTATTGAAATTCCGTCGGAAAGCATAATTACATTTCAACCTGATATTAATTATGACAGTAAACCTTATGTCTTATTTTTCTATGTTGATTGGTGCGGTTTTTGCAGAAGGTTTATGCCTGTTTTCGGAGAAATTGCGGATAAATACAAAGATAAATATAACTTCATGGTTGTAAATTGTGATAATCCCGAAAATGCTGATATGGTTAAAGAATATCATATAATGGCATTTCCTTCGTTATTTATACTTGATAAAAAAATAAATCATAAGTTTGCATTAAATCATGCTTCTGTCGGAGAACAATCCATATTTGAAGAAGAACTTAATAATTATCTTAACGTAAGAAAAAATTTTATAGTAAAATAATATTATAAATTATATTGACAATTAATCTTGGGAGATTATAATAGTCCATATTAGGACGGTAAAAAATTGGACTAATTCAAGGAGCAAAATCTTGGATAAGCTGAAACTTAAAGAGCAATCGGAACAATTAATAAAATTTCATAGGGATATTTCGGGGTTTTATAATGATTATGCAAAATCCGTGGGGTTAACTTATGCAAGTTTAGAGGTACTTGGCATAATTTGGTATAAGAAATGCTGCCTGCATGAAGAAGTTACTCAAAAAACGGTTACACAAAAAGCTTATCTTCCCAAGCAAACTGTTAATGCCATAATAAAAGCTTTCATTAAGCATGACTTAATAAAACCGTTGGTAGAATCCGGTTTAGATAAAAGAAATAAAGTAATTGAATTTACCGAAAACGGTAAAGAATTTGCCGAAAAAGTAATAACTAAAATGAAAGAGGCTGAATATAATGCCTTAGACAGTCTTGGAGAAGAAAAGAGAATTGCACTTGTTGAAATAATTTCACAGTACCGGGATAATCTTAAAATTGTATAAATGTAGATAATAGTTAACAGAGGATATAATATGAGTTACTTAAAAAGTAAAAAAGCACAGTGGATAACTTTTTTAATTGTGTTCATACTTGGCTCGATTGCCTGGCAGCAAATATCGAGCCACATAGATGGTGTAATGCAGCAAAAATCTATGAATAAGCCAAAAGAGGTTCAAACTATGAATCCCGTTGTAAAAGATATTTATTCACAATCGGAATCGGCAGGAAGAATAGAAGCAAAATATGCTGTTGATGTTGTTGCAAGAATTAACGGCTGGCTTCAAAAAAGATTTTTTGACGAAGGTGCAATGATTAAAAAAGGTCAGACTTTGTTTTTAATTGAGCCTGATGAATATCAAATTGCGGTTAATAATGCCGCCGCAACTGTAAGACAAAATGAAGCATCGCTTATAAATGCCGAAAAAGAACTTGTAAGGGCTCAAGAGCTGGTTAAAAACGATTATGTAAGCAAGTCATATTATGATGAAGCTTTAGCTACAAGAGATAAAAGCAAAGCAGCATTAGATGCGGCTAAAGCCCAATTGGCTAATGCAAAATTAAATTTAAGTTATACAAAAATTACTTCGCCTATCGACGGTAAAATAGGTAAAATTATTATAACCGAAGGTAATCTTGTTAATACAACATCAGGTGCTTTAGCAAGAATAGTAAGCATAAATCCGATTTATGTTTATTTCACTTTAAAAAGCAGTGAATTTTTAAAATTCAGAAAAATAGATTCTTCTGCTGATTTCAGCAATATGAATGTTGAAATACAACTTGCAGACGGAAGTATTTATTCTGAAAAGGGTGTAATTGAATTTGTTGACAATGAAGTAGACCAAACAACAGGTACAATAAGTTTAAGAGCTACTTTCCAAAATGCAGATGAACTTTTAGTTCCAGGGGATTTTGTAAAAGTTATAGTAACGGCAAATGAACCCAGAACGGTTATGCTTGTTCCTCAATCAGCCGCTTTAAATGATTCTGAAGGTTATTATGTTTGGACTGTTGATGAAGACAGCAATGCATTAAGAAAGAATATAAAAGTATCTGATGAAATTGATAAAAACTGGGTTGTTGAAGATGGACTTGATACAAATGATACAGTTGTTGCAAAGGGTATTCAAAGTGTAAGCAGAACAGGACAAAAATTAAATGCACAGCCTTTGAATTCGGAAAACGAACAAACGGCAGAATAGTAATAATATTGAAAGATTGAACAAATGGAAGATAATAATAACAAAAAAAAGAATAATTTATATTTCTTTATAACCAAACCTCGTTTTGCTATGGTTATATCAATATTCATAACACTGGTAGGTTTAGTTTCTATTTTCAGCTTGCAGTTGGAAAAATATCCTAATATTACACCTCCTCAGGTATCTGTATCAGCTTCATACCCCGGTGCGAGTGCCGCCGTTATTGAATCCTCAGTGGCTTCAGTAATTGAATCACAGGTTAACGGTGTTGAAAATATGATTTATATGACATCCACCTGTTATGATGAACAGTATACATTAAGTGTATATTTTAAAGTCGGAACAAATAAAGATATTAACCTTGTAAACGTGCAAAACAGATTACAGCAGGTGCAAGCCTTATTACCGGAAGATGTACAGCGTTTGGGTGTAACCGCTAAAAACCAGGTATCGGGTGCAGGTGCTTGTATTTTAAACCTTGAATCTTCGGATGGTTCTTGGAGTCAATTGGATTTAACAAACTATGCAACTATTTATATAAAAGATGAAATAAAACGTTTAGACGGTGTCGGTGAAGTAAATATATACGGTGCCGGTGATTACAGTATGAGAGTTTGGCTTGATGCCACAAAAATGGCGAACTTGAATGTATCTGTTTCGGAAATTCAAGCTGCTATTTCGGCACAAAATACGCTTGTTGCGTCAGGTTCTTTAGGTTCATTACCAAGCAATACAAATCAAACTTTAAGAATGACATTAATGACAAAAGGACGTTTACTTGAACCTGAAGAGTTTGAAGAAATTATTGTAAGATCAAATACGGACGGCTCAAGTATAAGATTAAAAGACTTAGCAAGAGTTGAACTCGGGGCTTATTCATACGACAGATTAGGTATAATAGACGGAAAACCCGCTGCCATTATTCAGGTTGTTCCTTTGCCGGGTGCTAATACTATCAGTATTGTTAACCTTGTAAATGCAAAAGTAGCCGAGATTAATAAAACTCTGCCTGAAACACTTGAAATTAAAATGATGCATGATGATTCTAAGTTTATTCGTGAATCAATGAAAGAAGTTGTATTTACAATTTTATTAACATCATTAATAGTAATTTTGGTTATATTCGTATTTTTAGGTGATTGGAGAGCAACATTAGTACCCTGCGTGACAATCCCCGTATCATTAATAGGTACATTTGCCGCCTTGCCTGTATTTGGTATGTCAATTAACCTGCTGACACTGTTTGCTATGGTATTGGCGGTTGCGGTTGTTGTGGATGATGCTATTGTTGTTATTGAAAACGTAAAAAGGCACTTAGAAGAAGGTAAAACTCCTGTTGAAGCTACTCAATTAACAATGCAGGAGGTAGGCGGCGCTCTGGTTGCAATGGCTATGGTTCTTATGGCTGTATTTGTTCCCGTATCTTTTATTTCAGGATTATCGGGATTAATGTACAGACAATTTGCCGTATGTATTGCCGTTTCTATTGCATTGTCCGCTATATGTGCCTTAACATTATCTCCTGCAATGTGTTCAATTATATTAAGAGCGGAAGATCCGAACAGAAAGCCGAGCAATTTTGTTACTGCATTTATTAAAAAGGTATTTACCGCTTTTGATGAGAAATTTGATAAAGTTACCCATTGGTATTTGGATGTTGTAAAAAAGTTTGTTTATAATAAAAAATTAACTTTAACAATATATATTTCTTTTCTTATCTTAATGGGTTTTTTATTTAAAATAATACCTACAGGTTTTATTCCTGATGAAGACCAGGCAGTATTAATGTCACAGATTGTATTGCCCCCGGGTTCTGCTTTAAATAAAACCCGAGAGGTGCTTGAAAAACTTACAAAATCAATTGAAACAATAGAAGGTGTTGAAAAAGAAAGAATTATTGTTTTTGCAGGAGGTATGGGACCTGTAAACCAGGCTTTTTGCGTAACACCGTTAAAAGATTGGGATGAAAGAAAAATTTACCCGTGGGATTGGGTTATAAGAAAAATTCAAGGTCGTCCTACCGATTTATCACATACGGCTATAATTTCAGAAATAAGAAAAAGAACCGCGTTAATCAATGAAGCTTCAATTGCGACATTTTCTCCTCCTGCAATATCGGGTATGAGTATGTTAGGCGGTTTTGAATTCCAAATGCTGTCAAAAGGTGAATACTCGCTTCAAGATATAGAACAATTTGCAAATAAATTAACGGTTGCCGCAAACTCAGACCCGGGTCTAACCAGTGTTTATACAACATATCAGGCAAATGTTCCGCAGTACAGATTAAATATTGATTATGAAAAAGTCTTAGCACAAAATGTTGATATACAGGAATTATATTCAACTTTGGCTTCAACTTTAGGTACATATTATGTAAATGACTTCAATAAATTAGGACGTGTATTCAGAGTACAGCTTCAAGCGGAAGATTATTTCAGAAATAAAGCTACAGACCTTGAAAATATATATGTTAAAAATACAAAAGGGCAAATGGTTCCTTTAATGACAATGATTAATTTGGAACAAACAGTAGGTGCGGCTTCTATCACAAGGTTTAATCTGTACCGTTCGGTACAATTCTCAGGTCAGCCGTCATCAGGCAAGAGCTCAGGTGAGGCAATGAATGAAATGGAAAAAGTTGCCATTGAAACACTGCCATCTGATGTAGGTTACGACTGGTCAGGTACATCATTGCAGGAAAGAGAATCATCAGGGCAAACAGGTATAGTCATTGCATTAGCGCTAACTTTCGTATATTTATTCCTTGTTGCATTATATGAAAGCTGGTCAATACCGGTTGCGGTACTGTTAATTGCACCTGTTGCCGCACTTGGTGCTCTGGTATTCCAAATGATGTTAGGTCAGGCATTTGACTTATATTCTCAGGTAGGTATGATAGCATTAATAGGTATTGCCGCAAAACAGTCAATATTGATTGTAGAGTTTGCAAAAGACCTGCATGAAAACAAAGGATTAAGTATAGAAGATGCGGCAATAGAGGCTGCAAGAATAAGATTCAGAGCTATTATGATGACCGCTTTGGCATTTGTATTCGGTGTATTACCTATGGTATTTGCTACGGGGGCAGGCGCTCAGAGCAGAGTTTCAGTTGGTTCTACAGTATTCGGCGGTATGACTGCGGCTGCTACAATCGGTACTATATTAACTCCTGTTTTCTATGTACTGGTTCAATCTCTCGTTGATGCTCACGAAAAGAGAAAAAAATCAAAACAAGTTAATAGTTGATATTAAAAAAGTAGAGTGGAAAAGATGAATAAAAAAGTATTTATATTAATGTTTTTATTAATTGCAAGTCCTGTCTTTGCAGATGACAGCCCGTTCAGAGATGAAGTTATTGATGAGCTTCCGCCGTCATTAACAGAGGTTCAGGCTCCAAAAAATAATACTTCTCCTTTAAACAAGCTAAAAAAGACTTTTTCAAAGGATAAACAAAAGAAAAATCTTGATTTGGCAAAGGAAGTTGAAGTTGTTGAACCTGATTTAGAAGCTTCAAGCACAATATCAAAAAAAGAATGGCAAAAACAGCAAAAAGCCCTTAAAAAACAAAAAAAAGAAGCTGAAAAGGCGGCTAAAAAAGCAAAAAAAGATTTAGTTCCCGTTGCAAATGCTGCTGCTATAAACGAAACAAATGAAGAAACTCCTGCTGTTAATTTGGGTGAAAATAATAAAGTATTAACAGATACTGCATACCACGCAAGTATCAATACAAATAAGATTATAGAAGTAGATGATTGTGTAAAAATAGCTTTGGAAAAACATCCTGCCATACGTTCGGCTATGAGTAATGCAGAAGTTTATAAGAGTAAAATAGCGCAGGCCTGGTCGAATTATTTCCCTACTTTTTCAGCAGGAATAAGTTACTCAAGAAATGATATGCAGATAACAAACTTTGCGCCTCCTACGCAAAAATATGATATGTTTTATACACCTACAATATCGGGCAACTTACTTTTATTTGATTTCGGAAAAACAAAGGCTCAGGCTGATATAGCAAAAAGAACCTATGAATCTGCCGAATTTAGCTTACAAACGAGCATAAATACGGTAATTTATAATGTTAAACAATCTTACTTCAATTTATTATTTGCTCAACAGCAGGTAAAAGTTTATGAAGATACCGTAAAAGATTATGAATTACACTTAGAACAGGCAAAAGCATACTATAATATCGGTACAAAGCCTAAAATAGATGTTTTAACAGCTGATTACAACTTGGGAAAAGCTAAGTTAAATTTAATTCAGGCTAATAATACGTTAAAAATCGCTTATGTACAATTAAGCAATGCAATGGGCATGCCTGATTATTCCGACTATGATGTAACAGATAATCTGACAACAAAAGCTTACGGTATTAATGTTGATGAGGCTGTTAATACCGCATTCGATACAAGTCCTGAACTGCTTGCCGCAAAGAAAAAAGCAGATGCTTCAGAACTGCTTGTCAGGTCATCAAAAAGAGCATTTACTCCTAATATACAGGGGTTTGCTTCATATACAAACGGCGGTAAAAAAGTTGATACCGATTACGGTTATCAATTTGGTGCTGAATTAAGTTATTCAACTGTTAATTTAATGCTTTTAAAGAAACAGGTTGATGAAGCAAAAGCAACCTACAAAAAAGATTTGGCAGACTATGAAAATACAAAACAAGATATTTATTTTAATGTAAAACAGGCATATATAAATCTTACAAATGCACAGGATAGTATTGTTGTTGCAAAATTAAATATGGATCAGGCAAAAGAACAGTATGATCAGGCATCAGGTAGATATAAAGTAGGTTTAGGTGATGCTATTGAGCTTAAAGATGCTGAAACAACCTACAGAAATTCTCAGCTTGATTATTATAACACACTGTTAAATTACCACGTATCAGCTGCCGATTTGGAAAGATTAATGGGAGTTCCTTTAAAATCTTCGGATGTTGATTTATTATAAAAATGTCTGAGAAAAAATTCACAGGTTCACCTAAATTTTTCCAAAGCTAAACACCGCAATAACGTGAGTATGATTGAATCTGTATCCGCCACAATGCCGTTAGATGATTGCGGGGGTGTTTGGTGAGTAAAATCCAAGACCATCAGTAACAGAATGCGGCACTAGGTTGGATTATAAATTTAAAATATTTTTTATTGTAATACCTAAATTAGCAGGGTTTTTACATACTGTTACACCTGCTCGGGTAAGAGTATTCATCTTACTTTCGGCAGTTCCTTTGCCGCCTGATATGATAGCGCCTGCATGTCCCATTCTTTTGCCTTCAGGTGCGCTTAAACCTGCAATAAAACTTACAACAGGTTTTGTAACACAGCTCTTTATAAATTCCGCCGCTTCTTCTTCGGCACTACCGCCTATTTCACCTATCATACATATTACTTCGGTTTGCTTGTCCTCCTGAAAGGCTTTTAGTACATCGATAAAGCTTGTACCTATAATCGGGTCGCCTCCTATACCTATACAAGCTGATTGACCTATTCCAAGTTGTGTTAACTGATAAACCGCTTCGTAAGTTAAAGTTCCGCTTCTTGAAACGACTCCGGCACCGCCTTTTTTGTGAATTGATGAAGGCATTATACCTATTTTTGATTCTTCGGGAACGATTAATCCCGGGCAGTTTGGACCTATTAGTCTTGCTCCGTTCATTGAAACCGCTCTTTTGGCATTAATCATGTCATAAACAGGAATACCTTCCGTTATGCAGACAATTAGTTTAATTCCTGCTTCTGCTGCTTCTGTTATTGCTCCGGCAGCAAATCTTGCTGGTACAAAAATCATGCTTGCATCCGGTTTTACTTCATTTACTGCTTCTTTAACCGTATTAAATACAGGAACACCTAAAATTTCCGTTCCGCCTTTTTTAGGGGTAACTCCGCCAACCAGCTTAGTGCCGTACTCTTGACAGCTTTGTGCATGAAAAGAACCTTCCTTGCCTGTTATACCCTGTACTATCAGTTTTGTATCTTTGTTAATAAATATAGCCATTATATCTTTTTGATTACCTCTATTGCTTCATTTAAGTCTTTTACCACAGTAAATTTAAGTCCTGAATTATTGAGAATTTCAGCCCCTTTTTCTTTGTTGGTTCCTTCCATTCTTACGATAACAGGACATTTTACATTTAATGTATGAATAGCATTTTTTACGCCCTCCGCAAGGAAGTCACATCTTAAAATCCCGCCGAAAATGTTTATAAATACGGCTTCTAAATTTTTATCCGAAATTAATAATTTAAAAGCTTTTTCGATTTTTTCACTGCTTGCGCCGCCTCCTACATCTAAGAAGTTAGCTGCATTTTTGCCTGCAAGCTTTATTACATCCATTGTTGCCATTGCAAGCCCCGCACCGTTAACCATACATCCGATTGTACCGTCCAGTTTAATATAATTTAAACCGTATTTTTGAGCTTCAAGCTCATAAGGATTTTCTTCCGCTTCATCTTTCAATGCTAAAATATCCTCATGCCTGAAAAGGGCATTGTCATCAAAATTTATTTTAGCATCAAGCGCAATAACCTCTCCCGATTTTGTTATAACAAGCGGATTTATTTCCACAAGAGAACAATCTTTTTCAATTGCAAGCTTATATAAATTTTTTGCTGTTTCACATATTTTATTTGTAATATCGGTATTAAATCCAAGCTTTTTTACTGAAATCTCGGGTTCAAAATTATCTTTTATTAATTGAGTATATATTTTATCGGGGGTATTTTTTGCAACTTCTTCAATATCCATGCCGCCTTCGGTTGAACATATAAATGCTGTACATTCGTTCGCTCTGTCAAAAGTTAAACTGAGGTAAAGCTCTTTATCTATATCTATACCCTGTTCAATCAGGATTTTATTTACCTTTTTTACTCCCGCTTGTGATGATTTTAGTTCCATGCCCAAAATATTATTTGCAATTTGTATGGCGCTTTGAAAATCTTTTGCAAGTTTTACCCCGCCGGCTTTGCCTCTTGCGCCTGAATGAACCTGCGCTTTTATAACACATGGCATTGTCATTTCTTTTATTATTGCCTCGATGTTTTCTCTTTTATCGCACAAAGTTGAAGCGGGAACTTTAATTCCATATTGCTTAAATAATTCTTTTGCCTGATATTCATGTATTTTCATTATTTTTCCGTCTTACTTTCTCTAACTAAAGTTGTTAATATTGCTGCCATTGTCCAAAATATAAATTGAACCTGCGGTCTAAAATATATTGTATCAAATAAACCGTGGAACATAACGGCTAAAACCGAAATAAAAGATACAAAAAGTAAAATTTTATAATTAAAATCATTACTTTTAAGAAATTTCTTAATTGCGCTGAAAAGCAGAGATAAAAGAAAAATTAAATATGCCAACAGCGTAAATATTCCGCTTTCCACGGCTATTTCAAGAAAAACGCAATAACAGCTTAAAGCGTCAAAACCTGAAAGCATGTAAAGTCCGTATATTTCTCTGAATACTTTGTTTCCTACTCCAATGCCGAATACCGGAATATCCTGAAATATCTGTACTGCCGAATGATATACGTTCATTCGGAAAGAGGTTGATGAGTCGCCTCTTAAAATAAATACAGACATTATTCGCTGCCAAATACCGTGGTGCGAAATTAGAAATCCTGCGGAAAACAAAGCGGAAAATGATATTAATATTTTCCATAAGTTTTTTAATTTTTCAATTTTTATATCACTAAAAATAATT
>JAJQHF010000092.1 GCA_021199975.1 Candidatus Gastranaerophilales bacterium | reverse complement strand
AATTAATATAATTAATGAGATGATAAGATAAGTAAATAATAGATAATATCAAAAAAGAAACAGATAAACTGTTTCTTTTTTTTATTTTTTTATAAATGTTATAATTATTACATAAAGGGAGAAGTTGTAAAAAAGATGAAATATATTCTTGTATTATTAATGCTTATGTTCTCATCAATTGCGGCAAGAGCTGAAATATTAGCGGATACGATTTATGCAGTAACTCCGGAGCACATAAATAATAAAAACATAAAAATCAATCAAACAATTAATCTTTTGGTTTTTAATATTGAAAAATGTTCAACTGATATATGTTTTTCAGAGGGTGAGAATATATATGTTAGAATAAAAAGATATGTAAAACCAAAAAGAGGCAAACGAGACGGCTATTACAAAATTGAATATAAAACAATGGAAGGTAAAATGAGCGCCTCTTCTCCGAAAGACTTACAAAGTCTTGCAAAAAAAGCAGGGATTGTTATAGCCGGACAAATTTTAAAAATTCCGGGATTTTCACAAGCTGTTGCAGTATCTAAAGGGCTTATAAAGCCTAATGAAAACGAAACAAGATTAGAATCCGCAGGAAAAAATTTATATGAAAGTACACCTCTTACATACGTTGAAAAAGGGAAGGATTTTAATGTTGAAGCAGACGGTATTGTTGTTTTAAAATTAAAAGAAAAAAATAAGAAATAATCAAAAGCAATGAAAAAGATACTATTTATATTAACAATTTTTATATTTTGTATGGGAATGTGCTGTTTTCATAACTTTCCTGATAATGATTTATGGGCAAGACTTATAGCCGGAGGATTTACTGTTGAGAATTTAAGTGTCTTAAAACATGATTTCCTTTCTTATACCCCTACACATACTTGGTATGACCATGAATGGGGCGCAAGTGTATTCTTTTATCTTGCTTTAAAATATTTCGGTAATAACGGTCTGATTATTATTAAAGGTTTATTAGCGGCATTTACCGTATTTATGTGCTATAAAACCGTTGAATTAAGAAAACCAAAGTCATCAATATCTTATAATATTTTATATTATGCACTGATGTTTTTAGCAGTACAAAAAACATTAGGGTCAATAACAAGGTGTTTACTTTTTACCTGTTTGTTTTTTTCAATATTTGTGTATATTTTGGAAAGGGCTCGTTTGGGTAAAAAGAAAGAGCTTATTATACTTCCCTTTTTAATGGTGTTATGGGGAAATATCCACGGCGGATGTATAAGCGGCTTAGGTTTATTAGGGATATATACAATAGGGGAATTTCTTAATAAAAAAAGCTTTAAAGAGTATATTTATACTTTTTTTGGCTGTTTCATTGCTTTATTTGTAAATCCGTACGGAGTAAATTATGTTAAATTTTTGTTTTTTGCGGCAGGCATGGACAGGAGTTTTATTTCTGAATGGACAAGTCCTTTTGATTTACACAATATAAAAGAGTATTTAAGGTATAAAATATACCTTGCCGTAATGCTTTTGACTCAGATTTTATATATTATTAAAAATAAAATTAAATATAATACTCTTGATAAAACAAAAATAATGCTGGTATTGATAACTGCGTATCTTTCAATAACCCATATCAGACATCAAACTTTCTTTATATTTACCGCAGGAACTCTTCTTTATGATGAATTCTATTTTTTATTTAATTCTTTTATGAGTTTTATAAGAAAAGCTTTAAAAATAGAAAACAAAAATTTTATAGACGGTTTTTGTTTAGCAAAGGAAATAACTGTTTATTTTCTTTTATTAATAATAACCCTGCCTGTATTGATTGCAAAAAATAAAGAGATAAGGATAACAGAAACGGAATATCCCCGTTTTGCCATTGAATTTATAAGAATAAATAATCTAAAAGGAAAATTATTTATAAATTTTGATTGGGGCAGTTATGCCGCATATAAGCTGTACCCTAATAATTTAATTGCAATGGATGGAAGATATGAGGAAGTATATGACCCTAAATTGCTGTTGGAAATGAAAGATTTTCATCTTTTAAAAAATGATTGGGATAAAATAATAAGAACCTATAAACCTGATGTAATGGTAATAGAAAAAAAATACCCTGTTTACAAAAAAATAGCAGAACACCACGATTGGAAAATAGTATTTGAAAATAATCTGTCAGGAGTTTTTGTCCCCGCAAAAAAAGTCAAAGAAAAATATTTATACCCTATACCTGATGATGAGTATTATAATAAAACAGTATTTTATACAAACATTAAATACAAAAAAGACGGACTGTAATAGTTCCGTCTTTTCTTGGTTTATTCTTCTTCTCTGCCGTACTTATTAATAGCTTCATCTATTTTGGTTATATATCCCGAACCTGTTTTATCGGTTCCGGCAATAAATCCAAAAATGCCGCCATTCTGGTAATCCTTTTTAATATCTTTGATCAAATCACTACCTTCTGTTGCATTACTATAGGCTGAGTAAACTTTATATAAATCTTCGTCGCTTATATTTTCGAATAATATTTCCATAAATTCATCTGCCGTACCTATCTGACCTGCTGTAGCACCATGAATTTGTTGACATAATACAGTTAAAGCTTCTTCATTCCCGGCATCAATTTCAGACAATAAGTTATCAACTATTTTTTCATAATATTCTGTTTGTTTTTCTGAACCGTCAACATAATCCCAATCTATATCGGAAACCAGTGCAGAACCGTATGTTGCACTGTATTGTGACATAATACTTACCCAATCAGAGGAAGTTAAACTTTCATCATTAAACAATTCATCCATTGCTTCTTCATTAGTGCCTAAACCAAATAAGAAATCTGTTTTATCTCCTTTCATCGCATCATGTAATTTTTCTGCATCATACTTTACTGCTGTTTCAGTTAAATTCCCTTTTGGTGCAGACGATAATTCAGTTGTTGAATCTGTTACCGGATCGCCGATTTCTGAATTTTCTTGCAGTGCCGCAATTGCATCTTCTCTTGTTGCTCCTGAATCTATCATTTGCAATACCTGCAGCTTCGTACTAATTTTTTCTTCATCTTCATCTGAATATGTAATATATGAATTACGCAGTTCTGCTATAAAGTCTGCATCATAATTGCCAGAAGCTTCCAATTCGGCAATTACATCCTCCGGACATGTGTAAGAATCAGAATCACTTGCTAAAACAATACTTTCTATTTGCGTTTTCACACTGTCAACAGTGGTTGTATCTGTTGTTGTAGTTGTATCTTCATCTTCTGTATCATCGTCTACGTCTGTATCGTCATTAACATCCGTATCGTCATCGACATCTGTGTCTTCATTGACATCTGTGTCTTCGTCTGATGATTGTAATTCCTCAACTTTAGCTTGTATAGCCGTATAATCATCACTTGATACAGTACCGTAATAGTCGTCAATACTTGCTGTGCCATCCACAATACTTTGTGCTATATCTGCAATTTCACTTTCAGATAAAGAAGATGTTGAAGAGTTATCAGAGTCTTCACTAGTTCCTGTAGTTTCAATTTCTTCATCTTCAGAAGAAGATGATGATGCTGCTAAAGTCTCATTTATTGTATTTTCATCAATTGAAGAAAGGTGATTCCAACTATCAAAGGAAGAACCAAAGTATCCTAATTCGTCAGAAGTAAGAACATCGTCATCAGATTCTGAATTTAAAATATCAAATAATAAATTGACGTCATCTTCAATTTCACTACTGTCTTTACCTGTAGCATTGCTCATAATTTCTAAGAATTCTTCTTTTGAAGCTACTCCGTCATCACCATAATTAAAAATAGATTTTGACGTTATACAGTCATTTTCCCATAATGATTCTTTAATATTTTTCATTTTATCAACAATATCCGATACATCCGCAGTTGGATTTGCTTGCAGATAATTTGCAATTAATGAATTGATTTCAGACATACTATACTCCTTTTTCTTTTCCTTATTATATATTTCGGTTCCAGCGGGTAAAACTTTAGAATTTAACCATTTAAACTTTACAATTGTTTACAATTTTGTTAACACAATTTTGTTATACAAGTAAAAATTATTTTCTTGTCTAAGAAACAAAACTAAGCACCACAGTGTAAACGAGGATGATTTACAAAATGAATAAGTTGAGATAGATATACAAAATTCGTGAATTTGTATTAGATAACTGAGCATGTATGCGGCAGAATATAACACTATTTTATTTAGGAAATTTCTTTTCTATTTGAAATTAAGTTCCAACAGTGTTTTGGGCAAACAGCAGAACATATTCCGCAGCCAATACATTTATCCTCCAAAGTTGAATATATTTTAGCTTCTTCTGTAATAGCATTTTGAGGACAGTTATTTAAACATATTTTACAGTCAACACAATTTGTTTTATCCCATTTAGGAATTCTTATTCTTCCGTTAGCCGTTGCGGGTAGTGAATAAACAACAAAATCATCTTTTATAAAATCTCCGAAAATACCGTTTTCTATCCAACAATTTTTACGAAAATCTGAAACAGACATCTTTTTTTCTTTTTTATCAGAAGGCATGGGAACTATTTTTTTCCAATTCTCCCATTTAGAGAGCTCAACATATAACGCATCTTTTTTTATATTTTTAAGAAATTTTTCCATGCCTGAGGAAAGAAATATTATATCTTCTTCATTTAATTCCTTGATATCAACACTGTCAGAAATATCCTCAACATTACCCCTTACATATATGGTTCCGCCAACCATTCCGACGCATGAGCGGCTGCCTAAAACAGAAGACATATCATCGCAATCATAGCCGCAGACCACGGCAATTCCGCCGCCCATAAATTCAAAACTAAAAGAACCTGTGTTTTTTAGAACCCAAAGTTCAGGGAGTTCAAACTTAGGGTCATGTTTCATTAATGCGCCCGAGCGGGTGCCAACTCTGCCTGATACATATATTTTACCGCCTGCGGCGCAATGTGCTGCGGTATCACCGCAATCACCGTTTACAACAATTTTTGCGCCCGAATTTAACCAGCCTACATCAGCAGGAGCAGAACCTTCCACATATATTGTTGTGCCTGCCAATGCCATAGCTCCGACTCTCTGCCCCGGATTTTTAAGTTTAAAAACAAGTTCTTTACTTCTGTCTTTTGCCCAGGAGGAACCTCCGATATTATGCTGTCCGCATGCTTCTATTTCAAATTCTGTATAGCCTTCTTCTAATTTTGACGTAATTAATTGAAGAAGCTCTTGTGTAGACATCCTGTTGTTATCAATTAACGTTTTTATTTTAAATACTTCTTTGTTCATACTTTAGTTCCGAATAATCAGCACACATACTGGATATCAAGCCTGTTAGAAACGTGTTTGTCAACCGTAATCAAAGCATCCGACCTCCCTATCGGAAGAGTTGAGTTTCCTACGGGACCCATAAGTTTTTTAAGCTCCATATCCGTTGCTATAAAATAATTTACTATATTTTGTGCGGCTACATCAATATCAAGCCGTTTTGTCAGGCAGACATCTTGTGTTGCAAGACCTGCGGGGCATAACCCCGTATTGCATGCGTTACATTTCCCCGTATCATTTCCGACACATCCTGCAGTTTCCAAAAGCATGCGTCCCATAAATACACCATTTGCACCTAAACATATAAGTTTAAAAGCATCGGCGGCGAAACTTCCTGTTTGTCCTAATCCTCCTCCTGCAAACAGAGGTATTTCCCCTTGTCTGCCCTGATGAACCGCCGCAAGATAGCAATCTCTTAACTTAGATGTAATGGGATGCCCCGTATGGTTTAATGAAATTTCATGAGCAGCACCTGTTCCGCCTGCTAAGCCGTCTAAGAAAAATCCGCCCACTATGTTATAAGGGTCTCTGAGCAAATTATTATACACGGAAACACTCGTAACAGAGGCTGCAACTTTTATGGCGACAGGTACCCTGAAATTAAAAGCCGCATTCATTGATAAAAACATTTTTTGTACGGATTCTTCAATTGAATATAAGCCCTGATGAGTAGGAGGACTTAATAAATCAGCCTTAGGAACCCCTCTTATTTCCTGAACATAACGTGCAACTTTACTTGCCATTAATAATCCGCCGTCACCGGGTTTTGCGCCCTGTCCTATTTTTATTAAAATACCTGCAGGATCCTCAACCATATCAGGCATGGCTGATATAATTCTATTCCAGCCGAAATGCCCTGAGGCAATTTGAAGAATCATATATTTAACATAACGTGATTTTAATAATCTTACAGGAATACCGCCTTCTCCCGTACACATTCTTACGGGAATACCCATAACCTCGTTTAAATAAGCGGTTGCAATTGCCATTGCTTCCCACATTCGCCAAGAAATAGCTCCGATAGACATATCGCCCATAATAACAGGATATATCCATCTGTTTGGCGGTAAATGTTTTGATAATTCCATTTTACCGTTTTCAAAGTGGAGAGCTAATTTATCGGCAGAAAGCACCCTTCCAAACGGAGTTTTTAACTCAAATTTATGTCTTGCCGCATCTAATGAAGGGTCTGTCATTTGCGAAATACGTCCGATTTTTATTTTGTCGAGTGTTCTTCCTTCCGTATTAAGATTTGAACGTCCTCCTTTTTTCAGTGAATCTCCCTTCGCCGCACGATAACGAACAGAATATCTGTCATTAAAATTTCTTACGGCTTTAATTGCGCCGTTAGGACATACTCTTGAACACATTCCGCAGCCTACGCAATGATGTGAAAAAGATACATTCTGTTTTATTACAAGAATTTTATCAAATGACGGTTTTTGTATACCTGAAGCAGGTTTCCTTCTTTTTTCAACAACAGGATTAATTGCGCCGAAAGAACATACTGCCGTACATTTTCCGCATTGAATACATTTTGTTTCGTCATAATCAATAATCCATGGCAAATCATCTAAATGAAGCCCGTTTATACTTATTGTTGCCATCTTTCCACCGTTAAATCATTTGTCACTATTATTGTTTCCTTTTCATTAGGATAAATATCTTTTGTTACATCCCTGTTTTGCATTATATCATTAATACCGTTAACTTCAGAAGTCATTATTACTGTATCCTCATCCTGCCCTATAACAACGGGGCGGAGCTTCTTTGAATCACATACACATAACATTTCTCCGTCCGGAAGAACACCTAATATAGTGTTAGGTCCGTTTATCTCCAAATGCGACAGCGAAGCTTTTATTCTTAGTAATACATCCTTATCTTCTCTTTGTTCTATTTCTTCGTAACTTAAAGGTGTAATTGTATGTTTATAATATGAAACAGGCCAATTTAAAATTTTATTTGTATAATGCAGAGTATATAAGAAACATTGAGAATCGGATTCAAACCCGATATATCCTTTGTATAAAGACTGCTGGTAATCTCTGTTCTTTTCAAAAAATGTATTTTCTCCGTTAGCAAGCACCGTATATCCTTCTAAAAAGAACGGATGAGCAGCATACCTTACAATATCATAATTCGTATTTTGTCTGCATTGCGCCGTTATTATTTTAGCGCACAATTCTTCATTTTCTTCCCATAAACCGAAGTATGTACCTATATCTTTCGGACTTCCTATCTCCTTTAAAGTTAATACGTCAGGCCAAAAAGAGAACATGAAACCTGAATTGTCTTTTTCCAATTCCCTTCTTAAAAGCAGAGCCGTATCGATTAAAAGCTCTTCTTTTTCTTCTTTTGTAGCATATTTATGGCTTTTTGGATATTGAAAAGCTTCAAATACGTATGTAGGCATAGGTTCTATTTTTAAACCCTTTTGATTATTTATTTCAGGCGACCATTGAAGCACACGAGTAAATCCCAAATTATGCAATATATCTTCCGCTCTTCTTGAACCTTCAACAGTTGCTGACATTGACAAAATAGGCAAATCCTTATGCGCACCGAAAATTCCGCCTAAATCCTGCATTACAAATGCAAAGCCAGAATTATCATGCCCTTTTTGTTGTGATCGCATTAATTTTAAGGCTATAGAGGGGTGTAAATACTTTTTTGATTTTATTGCGCCAATTCTACACATACTTTTATATTTTATGTTCTCAATAATAACAAAGTCAAGATTTTTTATTTATTATATTACAAAAATCGGCGTTTAAAAGCTTAACACCCTTTATTCGCTTGCATTTTGGCTATATTTATAATATATAAAAATATTATTCGGCTATTCTTAATAATTCATCAACACTTTTTTTATTCGGAACAGATGCATTTGCTTCAGGATAGCCGATACCTATTAATACAGCAGCCGTTTCATCTTCAGGCAGGTTGATTTTTTTTGCAACAACATTTTCATCAAAAATACCCATAATAACCGCACCTATACCTAAATCCCATGCCGCAAGACAAAATGTCTGCGTCGCAATTCCCGCATCAAACATTTGCCAGCTTGCGCCTTTAGAAGTAGAAAATGTTCCGTCCGGTTCATAACCGCAAATACCGTTTTTATATGAAACAACAACAAGTGCCTGACTTGACATTATATTACCTGTATTCCAAGAAAAACCGAGAACACCTTCTTTGGCTATTTCATCTTTCAGCTCTTTATTCTTTATTACTGTATAACGTGGAGTTTGAGAATTCTTCCAAGAAGGTGAATATGAAGCAGCAGAAATAATTTCCTTTATCACTTCATTGTCAATTTCTTTATTTTGAAATCTTCTTATAGTTCTTCTTTCCTTTATACATTTGATTGTTTCCATAAGTTTCTCCTTTTTTAACAGCAATATCCGTTTTTTATATTTTCTATAACAGCTTTAATATTGGGATTTTGTATCCTCTTTGATATAGCTGCGGTATCAATATCATTAATCGAATTCAATGTTTTTAAAGTATTCAGCGCTTCACAAATAACAATCTCGTCGTCAGAATTTAATAAAACTCTTACTTCTTCAACGGAATTATTTAATTTAAATTCAGAAATAACATGTAATGCCGAAAGAATTCTTTCATTTGATTTATTTAATTCATTAAGTAAATATTGTTCCTGCTTTTTCCAAAATTCTTTTCCCTGTCCTTGTAAAAGCTTTAAAATTGATGATACTTCATATTTAGTATTTTTATCTTCATCAAATATATACTCTTGATTTTCACAAAACATTGTAAACTTAGAAAGCGCCGAAAGAAGGATTTCCGATATTTTACTTGAATTGTCATTATCATTGAAATTTAAATTAATAAGCTTATCTAAAACTTCATATAATTCAAATTGGAAAATATCCGCAATCGGGAGAATTTCTCCCAAACCCGACAAAATATTATCGATTACCGCTAAAACATCTTGCTTATTTTCTGTATCAAACAGCGTAATCAAACTTTCCATATAAGGAATTTGCCCTGCAATATTTTCAGGCATTTTAGAACAGTGCATTGCCTTAAAAATATCTTTGAAGGGGTAATTTCTTCCATAAGCCGCAAAAAATTTAACAGCTTTAAGTTTTTCAAAATCATCATCGGATTCCAAAAAACTTAATGCAATATCAAAAGAAATATCATCCTGCATTTGCCCTAAAGCTTCTGCGGCATTATAACTTAAATTCTCATCATCATCAAAAGCATATTTACTTAACGGTTCTAATGCAACAGTATCAGGAATTACCGAAAAATATTTAGCTGAATATGTTTTTTGTGCAATACTTCCTTTTTCAAGCATATCAAACATTTCATCAGTTAAGTCTTGATTGGCATGTTTTGCTAAAATATTTGCAAATAAACTATCATAATAAATTGAATATATATTAAAAAAATTAATAATATTCATAAAATTATCTTTGGAAACAGCTTTTTCAATTCTCTTGGATACGTTATCTCTAACAAAATCAAAAAGCATTTCAGATTTTTCAACTAACATTTCAAATAACTTTAAATCAGAATTTTCTATAAGATAAACAGCCGCTTCCCGAGCTTTAATCTCGTCTTTTCCCGTTAAATTCTTTAAATACAAATCAAGATTTTCCATATATTTATTATAAATAAAAATTACTGTTTTACAAGAAAAACCCCGATAAATATATCGGGGTTTTCTCATCTGTTTTAATTATTATTTTGAAGATTTTGTTGTTGTGGTTGTTGTAGTTGTTTTTGTTGTGACTTGCTGAACATAGTCATTATATAAACTGCAATCAACTTTTAATTCAATAAGAATATCTTCATTGGCTCTTGCTTTATAATTAACGCCCGGAGTTAAGAAACCAGCTACCAAACCAACACCTGCACCGGTTGGGAAACCTATTGCCATACCATCACCGGATCTGTCATTTGCGGCACCGACGGGAAGACCTATTGCAGCACCT
Source organism: Candidatus Gastranaerophilales bacterium (assembly GCA_021199975.1). Taxonomy (GTDB): domain Bacteria; phylum Cyanobacteriota; class Vampirovibrionia; order Gastranaerophilales; family Gastranaerophilaceae; genus Avigastranaerophilus. Next base: position 7,004 of record JAJQHF010000092.1, on the reverse strand, counting down.
CCTATTGCAGCACCTGCAACTGTGTATTCTAAAGGTTTAAGCCATTTATTTTCAGTTAAAACACCTTCGTCATTATTTAATACTCTCGCTATGAAATCATATTCATGCCCATTTGGAAATACCATTTTTGTAAAGTGTAAATATACTTCGGTATTTTTATTAAGCCATTTTTTATCTCTTAATTCTTCGATTGTTGCATATAATTTTGTATTTGCAGGGATAACCAATGTACCTTCTTTTGTTACAACATCTTTTTTAAAGTAGAAAGTAATAACATCGCCTATATTGTGTTTTGTAGAATTGAAAGATTCAACAAAAGAAACTTTAAATACATTTTTAGCTAAAATAATCATTCTTAAGTTTGTAATATTAACTCTGTCAACAACAGCCTTGTCATATTCATTAAGATGTTCAACTGATAACATATATTCTTTTGGTTCTTCAGGCGGTGCGGGTTCTTCAGCTTTATAATCGTCTTCAACTAAATTTAAAGCTTTCATTAATCTAGCAAGAAGAACAGCAGCTTCTGCTCTATTTAATTCTCTGTTAGGATTTAATTCTGTTTCTAAAGGATAGTTAACATATAAGCCGTATTTAATTGCTTTAGAAAACGGGAAAACACCCCAAGCAGGAATTTCGTTTGAATCTGCAAATTGATTTAAAACACCGGTATTAACTTCTGAATCTTTCGTAATGTGACTCATAATGGAAGCTGTTTCAACTTTTGTTATAAATCTTTGAGGTTTAAATTCACCATCTGTATAACCATATATTAAACCAAATTGATCAGATCTTGCGATAGAAGGATAACCAAATGTCTGCTGTGTAACATCGGAATAATTCGGTTCACTTGTTATAGGTGCTTGTGACAGTCCTAAAGCTCTTAATAGCCATTCTGTCCAATCAACCCTGGTTACGGTATCTAAAGGTCTGTAAGTCTTATCCCCATACACGGGAACAATCTTTTTCGTAACAACATCTTCAATTTCTTCTGCAGCCCAGTAATCGTCAGGGACATCTGTATAATCTTTTGCAAAAGCAGAAGAAATACCGCCTAACAACAAGGTAACACTCAAGAAAACGGTTGCTAATTTCGTTTTAATATTCATTTTTACCTCACTTGTAATATAATCTTATATATATACTTCCACAATATAAAAAAATTATATGTTAAAATATTTTTTTAGGCAATAAAACTACATTTAATAATGTAGAAAAATTAAATAAATATATACAAGTATATATAATTAAAAGTTTTTATTTGACGAAGTTTGTAATGAAAGTTAAAATAATGATGTATTTATAAGACAGAAGGGAATTAAGATGCAAAAAAAATTATTATCTGTTTTAGTTTTAATTTCACTGATTATGACAGCTTGTCCTGTACTTGCCGAAGGTACTCATGGTACAAACGGTGAAATTTCGGGCAGAAGCGTAGGCGCTGCTGTTTGTTCTTTAATAATTTGGCCCGGTATCGGACAGGCAATTAATAAGCAGCCGAAAGAAAAAAATATTACACACGCTGTTCTCGGATTAACCGGTGTATTTAGAATATGGTCATTCTATGATGCTTTGGTTGATAGAGATGGCGGTGTTTGGGAAAACCGAATATAAAAAATAATCATTGTAACGGTATTTAATGTAAAAATTTGCGGAGATGATTTTTCTCGGCAGGGTTTTTTGTTGCAATTGCGAAATAAACAAGTTAAGCTATGGCAAAACTTGAGAACTGACCTGTCTGACGGCTGAGCCGTCAGACAGGTACGGGGTCAGCTTGCAAAATTCCAATCGGCGGCATGAGGCACCCATTCAGGTAATATTTGAAAAAATAATTTTATACATAATTCTTCATATTTTAGCAATTTTAAAAATGCACATATTTTATATTTTTACTTGTAAAAAAAGTAAGGAGATAAATAATGCTTGAAAAAATTCAAAACATTAAGCCTTCATTTGTACAAAAGAAAGAAAATACCCCCCCATCACACATACAAATGAAAATAGCGAAGAAATAAACGACGGAAAGAAAAAAATCGCATTAGCACTTGGTGCATTAGCCGTTACGGGGGCTGTAGCCGTCGGGATTGCAATAAAAGCAAAAAACGGAAAACCTGTATCGTTGTCAGATATAAAATTTAATAATGGTACTGCAACTAAAGACGGAATGAATTTTTCGGGAAAAATTAAAGATACTCTAAAAAACGGTGATTCTATCCTCCTTGAATATCAGGATGGTATTATTCAAACATCAAAGCGAGAAGGCAAAAAAAATATATCAAAAACTTTTGAATATTTAAACGGTGATAAAATTGTCCATACAACATCTGACGGAAAGACATCGACTGTTAATATCACAAAAAAAATTGCAGAGGTTAAAGCCGACATTAAAAAAAAAGAAGTAGAAGCATTTGAAAGAGATATAGAGCAGTTACATGCAAAATGGGCAGAAGAAGCAAGAGAATGGGCGGAAGCAAGAGCAGAAGCGGAGAAAAGAGCTATGCTGCAATCAGAAGTACATAGAAGATCTGTGCTTCAAGCAGAAGCAAAGAAAAAAGCAAATGATGCCCAAGCATTATATAATAAACCGTTTGAAGATGCTCTTTCAAATAAAAGTGCTAAAAAATCGGCTGAAATATTTGAACAAGAAAAAATAGAAGCAGCTCAGCGTAAATATAATAAACCGTTTAAAGATGCTCTTTCATATAAAGACGCAGAAGAATCAGCGGAAGTTTTTAAAGAGCAATTCAGGAGGGAAGAAGAAGTGATTGAAAAAGTTGCAAATTCACTTGCAGATCATGATGACTTTTCAATACCTAGTCCATACCAAATTGCAGAATATGCAAAAACATATGGATATACACCTGTTGATAAAACATATAAATTCTCTGACGGTACAAGCGCTCATGTAATATTTGAAGGCTCTCTTCTTGACATAGATGATCAAGGCAGATTATTACAAAAAGTACCTGTTCATTTTCATTCTAACACAGATAAATATAAAGTAAGCCACAATGATATTACTAAAAAAGTTTCTGCAAGATTGAAAGAAAAAGAAGCTGAAAGTTTGAAAGAAAAAGCAGCCGCTTATGCAGAAGAGATATTTGAAGATTATGTTGAAGATTATGTATTTGCATAATATAAAATTATCCAAAATTATCAATAGGTAAAAAAAATGATACAAAATATAAAGACCAAATTAACTTCAAATGTAAATACCCAATCAACAAAAGCTTCTAAATCCGTTCTTCCACAAAAAGAAAATGGTAAAAAAAAGTTATTATTAACATTGGTAATGCTTAGGATTGCAGGCGTTGCAAGACGGAATTTTATCTGATAAGGCATATGTATCAACTTCAATTGAACGAAATGCGTCAATGGAAGGAATGATTGCTTCACATAATGAACCTTATTCAACATATAAAATACATTTACCTATAGGTACTCAATGCGGAGACTTAACATATACATCGGAAAGAGAAGTTCTTTTGCCAAGAAATGCTGAATTTAAAGTATTAGGTTGGAATGACCTCGAATATATTTTGCCTAAAAATTAAACAATAAAAACACATAAAACTCACTTTTATTTAAAAAAATTTTCTCGGCAAGAGTTTGTAATGCAATCTTCATACAATTTTTCGCTAATTAAAAAATTCGTTATTGAATTAAATAACTTTACTATTTTATATATTAAAAATATAATAAGAATAATGGAAAAGAATAATTTAACCGAATATTTAAAAACAGCTTTTGAATATAAAAATAACGGAGATTATAAAAAATCAATAGATTATTTTTATAAAGCTTTGGCGGTTGATAATGAAAGTTTTGAGATAATGAGCGAACTTGCGCTTCTGTATACGAAATTGTGCCGCTATGACAGAGCTGTAAGTTTTTATGAACAAATTTTACAGAAAGAACCTGAAAATGATTTTGTAAAATTTGAATTTGCAAAACTGCTTTTAACAATAAATGAAGAAAACAAAGCGGAAAATATATTATCTTCACTTTTTGATAAGGGTTTTGAACTTGATAAAACAGCAAAAGAATTATTCTCTATATATTTCAATCAACAAAATTATGAAAAAATAATCACTTGTTATAATAAATACTCAAACAGTATAAAAAACAGTGAGGCGTTATATTATACAGCTTGTGCATATTCTAAAACCGGCAAAGAGGAAATTGCCGAAAATTTTTATGAAAAATCATATCAAAACGATGAAAAAAATATATTGGCGGGAGTTAAAGTCGCAGATTGTTTGTTTAAAAATAACCATACAGAAGAAGCGGAATGTATAGCTCTAAAACTTTTGAAATATGGTGAAAATGCTGAAATATTCTATTTGCTTGCGGAAACAGCTTATTTTAAATCAGATATTGACTCCGCTATGAAATACTATTCTTATGCTATAAAAATAAATCCTCAAAATTCTTTGTACTTCTTTAAACTTGCAATAGTATTTTCTTTAAAAGGATTTTTTAAGGAAGCTGAAGAATGTTTTGCAAAAGCTATTGATATAGAACCGTCAAATCAAACATATAATTATGCTTTGGCTTATTTATATTATATGAATAAAGAAAAAGAATTATCCGAAAAGCAAACGGATTATGTATTATCATTAAACCCCGGCAATCCTCAAGCTTTATCTTTAAAAATGTTAATTTTAATTGAAAAACAAGAAATGATTGGTGCAGGTAAAATACTGGATATATTATCAACTGCTAATGTTGAGAATGATTTTTCATATTATGTACAGGCTGTGTATTATTCAAAATTAAATTTATGGAAAAATGCAATTGAAGCTATTAATAAAGCAATAAATATAAATGACCATTCCTTGGAATATAAATACCAATTAGCGGAATCATATTATATGTTAGAAAATTATGATAAGGCTGAAGCTATATGTGATGAAATAACAACAATTAATTCTAAATATATTCAAGCATATATATTAAATAGTAAAATAAAACTCCAGATAGGTAAATACGATTTATCGGAAATATATGTTAACAAAACTTTAGAATTGGATAAAAATATAAATGAAGCATATTCCGTTTTAGGTGATATCAGTTTTTTAAAACAAAATTATGAAGATGCAATTAAAAATTATAAAATTGCTGTTTCCATAAAGCCAAATGAAGAAGAATATTATGCAAAAATAGCAAATTGTTGTTATCTCGCAGGAAGCTATAAAGATGCCTACTTCTATTATAAAGAAGCATCTAATTTTGATATAACAAATGCTTCTTACAGATATTATATGGCAAAATGCAGTGAATTTCTTGGTGATACGGAAAATGCAGCATCAAATTTTTCTGTTATGAAAAGATTAGCCCCTAAGAATATAGAGTTTATCAGCGAATATACAAATTTTTTATATAATAATAAAAAGAAAAAAACAGCCATCTCTATTATAAAAATAATGATAAAAAATGCACAACCGTCAGAAAAGGCACAATTAGAACTTTTATTGGAGAGTTATAAATAGGTTCATTAATGTTATATATTAAAAATAAATCCGCTATTATATATATATTATTAATTATTATTATTTTTATATTTGCTATTATTTTGAGAAGTGTTGTTTATTTAAATATGAAACCATTGTGGCATGATGAGGTTCCAATTGCTTTAACTGTTATAGATAATGGATTTGACTCTATTCTAAAAAATACGAATCTTCAAAAAGCACCGCCTTTATTTTGGATGTTAACTAAATTTTTTGGCTCACTTGGTGATTATAATGAATTATCATTAAGATTTTTTCCTTTTCTTTGTTCTATAATTTCTGTTTTTGTATTCTACTTTTTTACAACAGAAGTTTTAGATAAAAAACTTTCAATTGTTATTTCTAATATTTTATTTGCTGTTAATTACCGCTTAATATATTATGCCCAAGAGTTGAAACAATATTCATCTGATGTACTTTTCGTTTGCACTGCTTTAATTTTCTTTAATAGAATGGTTAATAAACCATTTAATAAGAAAAACTCAATTATATGTTTGTTATTCTCCTCCATAATAATTATGTTTTCTTTACCTTCTTTTTTTGTTATCGTTGGATTTATTTTGTATAAAATGTTTATTTTTATTAAAAAAGGAAAAAATGATTTTTGGAGTTGTTCTGAAAGCGACAATAAAATAAAAATAAACATACAACTTAAATATTTTTTATTATTTAATATAATTTTCGCAGGTATTTCTCTTTTGTATTTTAATGAATTCTTTGCAGATCTTTATAACATGGAAATAATGTATTTATCTGAGTATTGGGAAAGTGGTTTTTTAGATTTTTTCAATTTCTTTTTAATTTTGAAATCTTTGTTTACTTATTTTTTCTATCCAAATGCAACTTTTGTTTTTGAATTAATATTATTCTCAATTGGATTTATATATTTCTTCTTTGATAAAAAACATATAACGAAGTTAATGTTATTTTCCTTTTTGGTTATTGCAGTAGCGTCAAATTTAAAATGGTATCCTTTATATGAAAGAGTTGCTCTGTATTTGATACCTGCAATAGTTACAGCTATTGCAAAACCATTTGATATATTAAAACATGGATCGCTAAAAATTTCTATTTTGTTCTTTTTATTTATTTTGTCGATACCAATGTATTTATTCCCGCAATATTATATAAAATTTTCTCATAAGAATATTTTTACTGCTTTTGATGGACGCACAACTCTAGATTTTATAAAAAGTAAACATAATCCAAACCAAAAAATATTAATTAATATCGCATCTTTTGGTATTTTTGAGTATTATAAACGACAATTAAATTTTGATAGTGTAACATATGAAATATTCGACTATAGAAAAATAAATAAAGATGAATTTTTTAAATATCTTGATACAAATAAAAATGGGCAAACTTGGATATATTATGTCTTCAGCGGAAAAGAAAATGAAGAAAGAATATGGCTTGATGAATGGCGAAACGAAAATAAAGATCTGTAACATATAAAAATCTCCGAGACCACGAGACAATGCAAAATAT
>JAJQHF010000076.1 GCA_021199975.1 Candidatus Gastranaerophilales bacterium | reverse complement strand
CATAAAGTAATTACCTTGTATGAGAATACCTTGTATATAATGACTTTTTAACCTTACATGGACTGTATTTTTATTATAATGTTAAATATATTGCTTGTTTTTTAATATATTATTTTATCTCTTTTATTTTTCTTTGCTCGCAAATTGCTTTTTGAATTTTTTTACGCTAAAGTCTATTCTCTTGAGCATTGCTGGAATGTCCTCGTTATGGCTTGAGCTTTACCATGTTTCTTTTCCTTAATAACTTTACAAATTTAAAGATTTAATCCAATTTTGAATATCTTTGTCAGTTGAAGCGGAACCGTTTTCATATACGGAAAAGCCTTTAACGGTTTTAGAATTTGGTGCAAGTTTAGCTATATCAGTATATGTTGAAGATTCACCTCCGCCGCCATGGGTGCAAAAAGGAACTATGGTTTTTCCGCTTAAATCATTCTCCGAAATAAATGTTTTTAAGGCAGGCGCCATTGTGTACCACCATACGGGTGTTCCTATAAATACAACATCATAATCCTTTAAATTATCAACTTTTGATTGCAATTCGGGTTTAAAATCAGAAGCTTTTTCTTTTTTTGCCTGTTCTACGACTTCATTATAATTTTTAGGATATTCTTTAACTGTTTTGATTTCAAAAATATCACCGCCCGTTTGATTTTGAATTTTTTGTGCAATGGATTTTGTATTACCCGAATATGAATAATATGCTACAAGTACCTTTTTATCCTGCATAACTGCTCCTTTCTTTATTGCATTTGAGTTATCCGCATATACTTTTATTAAAAAAACTCCGCTTAGTATAATAATTACGGGAATTATAAATAATAATCTTTTCATTAAAAAACCTTTCATTATAAATTTTCTCTTGCCGCTTTAAATTCAAGTATTTTCCCAAGTAAAAGCATAAAACAAGCAATAATAATTACACCTGAAATTCCTGAAACCGAAGTATTAACATTTGCAAGCAGCGATAGTTTTGATTGCAATAATTGAGAATATGTAAAAATTATTCCCTGTGTCTGTTCGGTAACGAAATCAGAAATATTTAATAAAGACCATTCAAGCCCGTCAGGTTTTGATGAGGCGAATTGAGCAATTATACCCGCTGACAGAACGGAAAAACTGCCTAAAATATATGTTAATCTGTTTAAAGAATTGCATTTCTTTGCAAACAGAACTATTGTGGCGGTGAAAATACCTTCTGCAATTCCGATAGGTAAATGTATAGCCTGCATTAAGCTTAAAAAGTTTGCGAAGCTGCCTGAAATACTTCCCGATAAATAAACTTCCGCCGCTGCGGCAAATGCTCCGAGCTGCAATGCAATAACAGATGCAAGTATGGAAGCTGTTATTATTTTGTTCTTTTCTTTAAGCGGTTTATAAACTAAAGGATAAACTACAAAGCAGGTTAAAATTCCCATGTTAAAAATATTACATCCGATAGCGGATAAACCTCCGTCATTAAAGAATAATGCCTGTACAATTAATATTGCGCATACAGCAAGAAATGCAATATACCGCCCTAAAAGTGCGGCAAGCAAAACAGCGCCTATTATATGTCCGCTTGAACCTGTTTGCGGTATTGCAAAATTTATCATTTGAAGCGCAAATACAAATGCGGCGGCAGCACTCATATAAGGGATTTTTTCTTTTTTAAAATCGATTTTTGCTTTTTTTAACGAATAATATATTGCGGCACCTGCAGCAATTATCATTGGTATTCCTGTTACAGGGCATATTATCGAATTACCTATGTGCATAATTTCTCCTTTTTATATGTTCTCTTTTATCATCATAACTCTTAAAACAGGGTTTATATATTTCCTTTTTCCGGCTCCGTTTCCTACTTTTTCGATAATCAATTCATCGGGAAGTTTTTCTCCCGTATATAAAGCAGCAGCTATTGCAGCGCCTGTAGGAGTAACCATTTCCCCGTTATTATCCGTCAGTTTTAGCGGAAGTTTATATTTAGCCGCAATTTCACAAACAGCCGGAACAGGAACGTTTAACAATCCGTGTTGGCATTGTATGACTCCTTGCCCCTCCGTAAGTGCTGAAAAATAGACCTTTTCAGGTTTTAAATCATCATATAAAACAGAAAAGCCGACTATGTCAGCGATTGAATCTATTGCGCCGACTTCATGAAAATGCACCTCTGTTATTTCCTTACCGTGAACTTTTGCCTCCGCCTGCGCAGTTATTTCAAAAATTCTCTTTGCAAGTTTTTTGGCATTATCCGTCATATCCGTATTATCAATTATTTTATTTATATCTTCAAGATTTCTGTGTTCATGATGATGTTCTTTATGATGTTGATTTTCAGGCAAAATAACATTAAAATCACAGGCTCTTACGGCATTAATATTTACTGTTGAAATATTATAAGTAAATTCATTGTTTAAATTCATTGATTTAAAAGCATTATCAAGCTTTTGTCTGTCTGCGCCCAAGTCAAGAAGAGCCGCAACAGACATATCCCCCGAAATTCCCGAATTACATTCAAAATATAAGTTCATTTTATGCTCCCGCTATTTTTCTGTTTATTTGATTAGCACTGTAACCTGCATTAAAACCGTTGTCAATATTAACAACAGTCATGCCTTCCGCACAGGAATTAAGCATTGTAAGAAGCGCTGATAACCCTTTAAAAGAAGCACCGTACCCTACAGAAGTAGGAAGAGCAATAACAGGAACATCAACCATGCCTGTTATGACAGAGGCTAAAGCTCCTTCCATACCTGCCACGGCAATTATTACATTTGCTTTTTTTATTTCGTTAATATTGTCAAATAGTCTGTGAATGCCTGATATTCCGACATCATAATACTTTTTAACGTTACTGCCGAAAAATTCCGCCGTTTGTGCCGCCTCCTCCGCAGCGGGAATATCCCCAGTACCGCCTGTGCATATTGCAATCTCTCCGATTTTTTCAACAGGTTTTTGTATTAACATTATAACCCTGCCTTTTTCATTATATTCAATATCGGGAAAACTTTGTTTAATCGTATTATACTGCTCTTTAGAAGCTCTTGTTCCTATAACATTAGAACCCTTCTCTTTAAAGGCTTCAAATATTTTAATAAGCTGTTCATTTGTTTTGCATTCGCAAAAAACAGCCTCCGAAAACCCCCTTCTTTTTGTACGTTCTATATCTAATTTTGCAAAACCTATATCCAAATATTTTTCATTTTCGCTCATTTTTTTATTTTACCTTTTGATAGCTGCTATCAGTCAAGATTATAT
>JAJQHF010000040.1 GCA_021199975.1 Candidatus Gastranaerophilales bacterium | reverse complement strand
TTGTAAATGAAATAATAAAGGAAAAAATTTTGATATCAGTAACTTCTAATCCTTATATTTATAAATATGTAAAACCGCAAGCACAGGAAAAAAGCTTTGCGGGCAGTGATGTATCGGATATTGTTACAAAGGGAGATGAAGCTTTAAACGAAAATAAGTTTGACGAAGCACTTAAATGTTATGAGGAAGCAAATCAAAAAAATCCTGATGAAAGTAAAATATACAGAAAAATGGCAAAAGCTCAATATAATTTGAAAGATTATTCTTCTGCCATAAAAAACTATGAAATATATTTGGAAAAAGAGCCAGATGATTCGGAGGCGTGGATAGAACTCGGGGAGACACAGCGCCAAAGCGGGTTTTATCAAAATGCACAAGCAAGCTTTAATAAAGCACTTGAAATAGACCCTTCAAATGATTTAGCAAACAGAAGTATATTAGAAACAAAAAATAATATATTAAGTCTTTATTACCCACAGCAGGCTCAAGCTCAAAAAAATCGTTATGCGGCTGATAATTTAAAAGCGGCACTTAATATGACCGTACAATACATGACTCCCGAATATATGAAGGATTTAGAAGATGTAAAAATAATATTCGGAAAAACTTCTTCAATGGGCGGTACATCAAATATAGCGCAATATGAAAACAGTAAAAGAACAATAACCGTATCGGATTCATATATATATGCAGCTCCTCAGGTAATAGCCGCATACCTTGCTCACGAATCGGTACACGCAAAAGATAAAGATGCATATACATCAGTATGTGAAGAACAAGACGCATACGAAATTGCAGCTAAATTTTGGATTCAAAATTCAAACGGAGTAAAAGACCCTGAAATGGATTATGCTGTTGACTTATATAAACAGTCACCTTCTTCTTTAAAAAATAGGGTAGAAGAAATCTATACAATGAGAGATCCTTCTATTTCCAAAACATCACCAAATCATCCGCCAAATAAAATATTTCATTTTAATAAACCTAAAAGCAGTGCCGCAAGCCAATCAATAAAACAATATGATGTTATTGCGTAGATTTGTTTTCTTAATCATTTTCTTCAAACAGTTTAATTTGTCCTTTTGATGCTTCAAATACAGTTTGAACCGCATATTTTACATAATCTTTATATTTCTTTTTTATACATCTTTCTTCAATTTTGTTTTTAATTGTTTCATCGGCACATGTGAAATAATCCTGCATGTATTTAATTCTGTTTTCTTTGTCTTCGTTAAGCCATTGCATAAATGTTTTATTTGATTTTTGCGAATTACAGCCGTTATGCATAGACATATAATTTGAAATATCATTATGATTGTTTTCAATACTGTATGCAATAATATGGTCTGTATTGGCTATGGAAGAAGATAAAAATCTTAGCGCAATATCATATGAATTCCAATCTTCATTTTGTTTGTTTTTTCCTGAATATTTAACAATCCATGCAGAATTCATATCATAAGATGCAGGAAAGCTTTTTGCTATATTTTGGAGTTTATTATATTTTTTTGGATTAGAGATTTTAATTTTGCTGATTCTATCTATCATTACTTTTCTTCTGAAAGGAGCTTCTGCATTCTTTTTATAAATTATTTTTTGAAGAGAATCTATTTTTTTATTAAGAACCTCTTTTTCATCTTGCGGAAGGGTTTTTGCAAGTGCTCTCATTTTTTTAATCTGCCTCATTTGTGTTTTTTGCAAAATAGGCATTTTGGTATCCCTTAAATTAACAAGAAGTGTTCTGATATCTTTTGAAGCTCCTTTTTCTTGTGAAATTGCATATATTTCATCATAAACACTTTCTTCAACGGGTCGCATATATTCTTTGTATTTCATAAGACAGTCTAGATATTCTTCGCTTGGAAGTTTTTGTAATTCTTCAGCAATTTGGTTAAATTTTAAATTATTTAACATTTTTTTTCCGCACGCAGGGCAAGGAATATCACTAAATTTAGATATTGCAAAATTTCCTGACTTTTCTGCTAATTTCTTTTTATCTGTTTCGTTTGTTCTTTTTGCAGATTTGAAATTAACAGGCATGTAATAATAATTACTTAATTTTTTTTGCGCCGCACAATCATTATTTTTTAAAGAGTTCATACTGCCGGTTTCTTTTTGTGATAAACCACAGTTTTTGTAAATATTTGAATTATATATAATCGGTTGTATTTTCATTTTATTATCTATCTACGCATGTATTAAATCTGTACAAATAAATTTTTGCTTCCCTGATTAAAATTTGTAAACTTGAATTTTTTATAATAAAAATTTTGCATTTTGTGTTAAAATGGCATCATTTTTGTATTTTTAATATCAAAATAAGTGATAAGTGAACAAAAAAAGTGCAAAATGTGCAAAAAAAGAATAACAATTATCTTTATAAAAGAATTAACAAAAGCAAAAAAAATTGTTTTTATTCGTTAAATTGATATTATTGCTAATGGCAAAATTTCTAAATAAGTATAAAGTCAAAAGGTAGTAGAAGTGAAAGTATCAGAAATAGACCGATATAATTATCCAAAATTAAATAAAGCCGAAAATGTAAATTATGATAAAAGAAACAGACAGGAATATCTGGAACAAAATAACCCTAATTTTAGAGGGGGTGCGGCTGATGCTGCTTTTAATCTGCTTGATAAAGGATTTCAAGTTCTTGATAAAAATGCAATGATTCAGGTTTCTTTCGTAGATACAGCCTTTACGAATATTCCAAGGACGGTTTTGGATGCCAAAACCGGTCTTGCAGCTGCTTTTGAGACATGCCGTCGTGAGTTTTCAGGTTTATTTATAAACTGTTTAATGCTTGGTCTTGCGGTTACCGGAGTCGCAAAAGTATTACCGAAAGCAGCGGAATTAAAAGGGACGAATGTTGTAAATTCTTTGGCGAACGGTGATTCTATTAATAAAATGAAAACCGTGTATCAGGAAGCTGAAAAATCAGGTGCGGCAGATAAAACAAAAGCATACGTTGAAAAAGCATTAGGTTCAATTGAAGGCTTGGACGGAAAGAATTGGGTTAAATATGCAGATAAAGCACAAACCCCCGAATATCAAAGTGCTGTTGAAGATATTACAAAAGCAATATCTAAAAAAGGTTCGGAACGAAAAAAGTTATTAAAGCAGGCTCAAGGTAAACTTGCAAGTGTTACAAAAGCGGAAAGTGTTTTAAAATTTAACGGAACTCCTCAGGCTGAATTAGGTGAAACCCTTCGAGATGTTGCGGATTTAGGTTCTAAATTTAACACAGTAAAAGAA
>JAJQHF010000131.1 GCA_021199975.1 Candidatus Gastranaerophilales bacterium | reverse complement strand
ATATCATATCTTAAAGGTTTTGTTAGAAGATCAATATAAGAATATCTCACGGCATTATTGATTAATGAATAATCATCTGCAAAAAGGCCTATCCCATTTTTTGCACTATACAATCTGGCATACAAACCAACTGCAACTATAATTGCTGTTATGACAATCAAAATTATATCGAATTTTATTGTTTTTATATTAAACTTCATACTTACTTATTTCCTATTTAATCGTGCTTGTGCCAATTCAAAAACTATCGGACTACACAAAAGTTTCTTTTATTATATAGTAATATTCCATATAGGTTCAAATATATTGAGGTTTTAGTGCATTATTTCAAATTTTCTTAACAATTTGAGCCAAAGGAAAAATATCATAGTATAACAATAAAACTCAAAAATTCATTGAATTGTTTTCAAGAAAATCAATTTGTTGAAAACAATTTGTCTCTGATTTAACTAATTTTTTCGGAAGTAAAAATACCATGCGTACTTTTACTAACAGATAGAATATATAAATCTGATTATACTTAAATCCCATTGCAGTTAATGATAAATATTCCACTTCTCTTTTGGTTAGTAAAAAAACGTATTTACTTCAGTTTTTAATGTCTGTATTTTATACTCATATATACTAATCATATAAATAACAATTATAAGTATTAGACTTTTGCCTAATACAAACATGTATAAATACCGAAATTTTAGGTACAATAAAGAAGGTAAAAGTAAATGAAAGAGAAGATTATGTAAGAACACGGATTAAATTTTGCAGATTTTATTGTAAGTCAGTATGTCTAGATAATAAATTTTTAGAGAAAATAGATAAAATAATACCCTGATAGGAAATAGAAGCTTTTAAAAAATATAAAACGAAATTCTAATAAAGTTGGGCATCCTGCTTATTCAACAATGTTAATGTTTAAAATTCATCTCCTTCAATAATTGTATAACCTTTTTCGTGATAAAAAATATCTGATAACTAAGACAAAAGCACAATTGCATAGAAGAAGACAATCTTCATTTTCAAAAAACGAGTTTTACACAATGACAGGTAAATCTTCGGGCGAAGTTGGTTCTTTTACAAATGGCGATCTCAATAAGTATGGTGTCAAATATATTTATAAAGTCGTATAACAGGTTTGTTGCTTTAAGTTAACAACAAAAAGAAAGAACATAAAAAGATAGGTTGGTTTTAACTCAACCTATCTTCTTAGTAATTTCATGATTAACTTCTATTCGTTATAAAAAAGTTTAATACGTCCTGCCATTCTTGTTCAGAGGTTTCATGTCCCATATAGTATTCTTTATATTTATAATATATTCCGAGTTTTTTACAGGCATTTGAAAATATTTGTGCATTTTCCAATCTGAATTTATTATCAGAAAAGACTATACCGATAAAATATTTAACATTATTTTTAGTTTCGGGCTGAACTCTTCCACCGCTGCTTAATATGGCGCAAGAATCAACCATTTCGGGGTAGAGTAATGAAAATTTTGAAACGAATTGTGCACCTGCGGAAAAACCAACCATATATAATTTTGAATAGTTTAATCCGTTCTTCTTAGCTTTTTCAAGCATTTTTATAAGAGCTGCTCCTGACCAGGTTTTAGGGTAATGGTAAGATGTTTGGTCATACAATTCACAATCCTTGCTGACAAAAGCAGGAGTCAGTATTCCGAAATTGTTTTTATCGGCAAAACTATAAAAACTTTGAGGAAGATTTCCTTCTCCATCTCCGTTATATCCCGGTACAAATATAATAACAGGAAAGCTTGCATTCTTCTGCTTAACAAGTGAAGCAGGAATATAATACATAAATTTTGAAGTAGAACTGCTTGGACTTGAGGTTTGAACTTAATCTGTTACTTTTTTTGGAGATATACTTTGGGATTCTGTTTGTTTTTGTATATCAGTATTTTTTTGTTTGTTTTCAAAAGCTTGTTTTGAAGGTTGAACATTATCTTGATAATTGTTGGTTTTTAACGTTTCAGTTGGTTTACTGATGTTATTATATTCTGTTCCGCTTGATGTTTGTATTGAAGATTCTACCCATTCTGCATCAGACACTGTAAAAAAGTTTGCGGTTACAGATAAAACAATTAAAAATAAAGATAATATTTTTTTCATCTAAACTCCAATTTATTATATACTGATTTTATGTAGTTAATAACGATTTGTATATTTCTTTGTACTCTTTTGCACTTTTAATCCAGGAAAAATCAGCATTCATTGCATTTTTTATTAATTTATTCCACTCTGTTTTATTTTTATATGTATTAATTGCATAATTAATGCAGCCAAGCATTTCTTGAGCATTATAATTATAAAATTTAAATCCGTCCGCATTTTCATCAGGATATGCTTTAACTGTATCATCCAAACCGCCTGTGGCTCTTACAATAGGAATTGTTCCGTATTTAAGTGCAATCAGCTGTGACAGTCCGCATGGTTCAAATCTTGAAGGCATTAAAAACATGTCGGCACCTGAGTATATTTTATTGCATATATCAGCTCTATACTCAATTCTTGCACGTATATTTTTTGAATTGTAACTGAGCCATACAAAGAAATCTTCATACCTTTTTTCGCCTGTTCCCAAAACAATAATGTCGGCATCTATGTTTTTTAAATCGTTTTCAACCGCTTTTAAAAGGTCAATGCCTTTTTGCTCCACAAGTCTTGATATAATGGCTATTAAAGGTCTGTCTTTTTTATAATCAAGCCAATAATCTTTTAATATATCCTGCTTGCATTTTTCTTTATTGTTGATGTTTGAAACGGAATAGTTATAATTTATATGTTTATCCGTTTCAGGATTATATTCTTTATAATCAATCCCGTTTAAAATTCCGCATAATTTGTTTTTATTTACGTTTAATATCCAATCTAAACCTTCACCGTATTCATAAGTTAAAATTTCTTTAGCATAATTAGGAGATACCGCAATTATTTTATCTGCATAACTTATTGCACCTTTCATCCAAATTAAAGAACCGTAGTGTTCTAATCCATATAAATGAAAAACTTCATCTTTATTTATACCCGCAAAATCAAGTATTTCGGGAAAATATCTGCCTTGATATGCTAAATTATGGATAGAAAATACTGTTTTTGAATTTTTAAAAAATTCATCATTTTTATAAGAGGTTTTCATCCAAACGGGTATCATAGCCGTGTGCCAGTCATTGCAATGGATTATATCAGGCTTAAAATTCAAAAGCCTTGCATATTCTATTACAGCTTTTGAGAATGTTATAAATCTTTCCTGTTCGTACCAGCTGTCAATACCTGACGGATAAACACAGTTAAAACATGAAAAGAATTTCGGATTATCTATAAAGAAAACATTTATATTTGTATCAGGCAGCTTGCACATTTTTAATTTAAAAATATATTCAGCCCAGCCAAATTTTAACTTTAATTGAGAATTTGGAAGCTCTTTTATATCGTATTTATTTTGATCAATACTTCCTATTAGTGGTGTAAATATTGCCATTTCCATATCTTCCGATTGCAGATATTTAGGCAAAGACCCCATTACATCGGCTAAACCGCCTACTTTTGTGAAGGGTACAAGTTCAAATGATGCAAATAATACTTTCATAATATGCCTCTTTTATGTCATTCGTGAAAGAAATTCCAATGAATATTTTAATATATCTTCTGTTTTTTTACATTCTTTTTTATAATTAAGAACTTCTTTTATTGCGGATTTCGCCTCGTTAGTGCTGTAACCTAATGAAATTAATACGCTTTGGACTTCTATTATTGCTTCTTTTTCAACTTCTTTTGTTTGAATATCGGAAACATCAACAGGAGTAACGTTAGACCAATTTATAAGTTTATCTTTTAACTCAATAATTATTTTCTGTGCAACTTTTACTCCGACACCTTTTGCCCTTGAAAGTTCTTTTGAATCTTCTCTTATCATAATATCTATAAGCTCGGTTATCGAAAATTCATCGAGGATTAACAGTGCAAGTTTTACTCCTATACCTGATACACTCTGTAAAATATTAAAAATATCCCGCTCTTCTTTTGTAATAAATCCCGTAAGGCTCATAGAATCTTCTTTATGACTTAAAGATACATATATTTTAACTTCTTCATTATCTTTTAATCTTTCAATTGTACTTTTGCCTGTAAGCACAAAATATCCTATATTGTTAACATCAATAACAATATGACTGCCTCTGTAAGAATTTATTTGTTTTGAAACAAGACGTCCTTTTAAATAATCGTACATATTTATGTTTCTTCTTTATCTTTTAAGTTGTTGTACATTTCTATAGCTTTATTCATCTCTTTATTATTGTTAAGATTTTTATATGCATAAGCAAGATTATAATAGAAATCTGCTTCATCGCTTTTTAATTTTATTGCTTTTTCAAATGAATTTTTTGCATTTTTATAATCTTTTAGACCTAAATAAGCGCAGCCTAAATTGTAGTAATAATACGGAAAATCTTTTTTATATTTAATTGCAAGCTTATATTCATTAATTGCGGAATTGTACCTTTTTTCTTTTAAATAAATATTAGCTAAATTATAATGTGCTTTATCAAAATCGGGTTTTAATAATATAGATTTTTGAAAAAAGAATGAAGCATTTGTGTCATTATTAAAATCCTGTGAAAGATTTCCAAGTAAAAACCAAAGTTCATAATCTCTTTCATCTTCAGTTATCTTTGAAATCATATTGTAAGCTTCTTCAAGATTATTAGAGTTATAAACCGCAATTATATCTTTTTTCCTGTCTTCAAAAGACTTTTCCGCATAACATTTGTTTATGCCCGATAAAAAAATAGTTAAAACCGTAAAAAGAATAAATATTTTTTTCATAATCTACCTTTATTTGATAAATATTATAATTTAAGAACAAAAATGTTTCTATTTAAATAAAATTAATTTGTAAATTTTTATGAAATTTTTAGGTTTTTGCTTAATTTTAAATAAAAAAAAGACTTTATTATAATATAGTACTATAAAATTTGGCAGATAGAGATGATTACATTAGATTTAGACCTGACATATTTGTGCAGTCAATACAATATTGGCACTTCTGCTATGCAGCAGTACCAAAATATGAGTGTTGTAGAAATAATGCAGGCGGAAGCTGAAAAGGGTAATACCGCCGCTGCTGAATTTTTGATGGGGATAACAAATAACCCCGAAGAACTTGCGACTCTTTTTGAATTAATTAATCCTCAAAACAGATTTCTTATTTTAATGAATATGAATCAAGATGATTTGATGATGGTAATGGAATATTTGCAGCCCGAGGAAATGGTTTTGGGATTAAGTATTTTTTCTCAGGACGCTTTAATTAAGCTTATGCAGGAACTGCCTGCCGAAACACTTGCTACGGTTGTTTTGGAAAATATGGATTCAGAGATGTTCTTAAAATCCATTCCGGAAGAATATATGGATGAATTCCTTTCATCGGATAAAATTGACAGAAATATGCTTATGAAAGCATTAGAAGATGTTGATGAAGAACAGCTTCAAAAAATGATGGAAAATGTAACAGGTCAATCCTGCTATGAAGAAAGGGATTCCATTCTTGAAACTATGAGCGCGATGTCCGATGACGATTTTATGCAAGCAATAGGCTCTTTTGAACCGGATGGAAAAATTCAATTGATTAGTAATTTATTACAGGAAAAACCTGATTTGTTTGAAGAATTTTCAGCGGAAGCAATGACACATCCCTTTACTACAATGAAAAAAGAAGATGTACTTAAATCATTGACTGTTTTAGATACAAAAGATATGCTTCCTATGGTGGAGGATCTTCCTCAGGACTTAATGGCATTAATTGCCACACAAATTAACCCTGAAACATTCTCTGAACTTTTATGCGAAAATTTTGCAGATGTTATTGCCAACTGCGGAATCCAAATGTAAAATACACATTTATATTCTTGTATTAAAAAGAGAGATTAAAAATGCTTTCAATCTCTCTAAAAATTCTTTTTTGTTTATTATTTATTGTGGGATTAATTTGTGGATGTAATTTATTATGTTATAATATTACCGTTCTCATCGATATATTTACTGATAATACTGTTAATTTCATCATTGAAATCCGTGCTAAAATTGTAGTAGATAAGCTGAGAGGAATCATTAATAGAATTACTGCTGTCAGCAATTATTGCGTCTGCAACGGTTGATATATCGGAAGAAGAAAGATCCGGATATAATTTTGCCAGCAAGGTTTCAATGTTATAATTCGCAGCTCTTAAATCTCCTGATTTGTAATATCGTTCTATTGATGTTACATTGCCATTACTGTCGTAAACTGTAGTAACAGTTTGTCCGTTTTTGATTTCTGTTTCTGTTCTTGCTTTGTTTGTTTCGCTTACAGTTGTTGAACTGTCTTCAGAACTTGTTGTACTGCTTGAAGAAGAGCTTGATGAACTTGAAGAACTTGAAGAAGAGCTTGATGTTGTGCTTGTTGTAGTTGTCGCTTTTCCGTTCTTATCGTAAGTATATTTTGTTGTAGTAGTTTTGCCTCCTGTTGTTTTTGTCATTTGCTTCATTTTACCGTTAGCGTAATATGAATAAGTATATTTTGTTGTTGTTGATTTGCCGTTTTCGGTTTGTTCTACTGTTTTAGATGTAACTCTTCCATCTGTATAATTGCTTGTAGTTTCTTTTGAATTAGCATAATCTGTTGTTACAGCTTTTGTGGTAGTGCCTGATTTGTCCTGTGTGTAAACAGTTTTTGATGTTATTGTTTTACTTCCGGAAGAATTATATTTATATGTATCTACTGTTTTTGTCGTGGTTCCGTTGGAAGATGTTGAGTAGGAGTATGTATTATAGCTTGTTTTTGTCTTACCTGTTTCATCATAGTATGTTTTTGTTTTAAAACTACCTTTATTATCTCCTGAAGTGTAATATGTTTGAGTGCTGTATTTTACACCGTCTTTTTTGTCAGTGGAGGAGGTTTTATTTCCTTTTGAATCATAAGAATAAGATCTTACATAATTTGATTGATTACAGAATATTCTTGTTGAAGCTTTGCCTTTTGCAGAACCGGAGGTATTATAAGTGTATATATCAGAAGCTGCTCCGCTTGAATCTATTACTGTTTTTGTAGTTTTGTTTCCGTTTTTATAATTTGTAACAGAAATATTTCCGCTGCTGTCTGTAGTACGTTTTTGGACAGTGCTGCCGTTTTTATCTTTTACCGTGATTGTTCCGTCCTTGTTTGTTGAGATATTTGTGTATTTAGTGCCGTTTATAGTTACAGAAGTAAGTTTTCCGCTGCTGTTATAATTGTAGCTTGTTGAATCGCCGGTACTTGTTTTTACACCGGTTATATAGCCTTTCTTGTTTTTTGTTACGGATGTTCCGTCAGCCGTTGTTGTGGTGGTTGAACTAAGTGTCCCATTTGAATATTTTTTCGTTGTAATTGTACCGTCTGCAGCGGTTGTTTTAACTGATTCTTTTACGGCAGTTCCGTTACTTACGCTGTATGTTGTTTTTGTAACTGTACCGTCGGCATTTGTTACAGTTTTGGTATATCCTGACAATTTGTTATTTTTGTCATACGTTGAGGTTATTTTAGTTGAGCTTGAACTTGATGAGGTTGTTGTAGTTGTTGTATTTTTAGATGAATTTACCGTTGAATTGTAATATTCTTTATATTGATCCCAAAATGTTTTTGCATCATCACCGTTAAAGGCTTTTTTAAATTCCGCCCATGTAATTGCACCATCCCCGTTTGAATCTATTCTTTGTAATTCTTTTATTGTAAGTCCGTCAGTGTAATCTGTCGTATTTTCAGATTTTGCACTTGTGGAAGAACCTAATTGTTTAGTTCCGCTTATGCCCAATGCTAAATAGTTTATTGCATCCGTTGTCATTTTATTTTTTACTCCTTTTAAATAATCGTACTTATATGTTTATCGGCAGAGAGGAGATAAAACTTTAATTTTTTTCGGTTTTTATTAAGAAATGTAAACAAGATAAACAATAAATAGCAATATATATTTTAATATATACTTTATATATACAAGAGGATAAAAAAATGGAATTTAAAGAAATAAATTGTAAAATGAAAGAGATATACTATACACCTGCTCCAATGAAGGAAGATGTAGAATCATTAAAATTTCAATATAAATTTTGGAATTCAATGAATATAATAGCAATGCAGAACATGACAGTACAAACTATGAAAATGGCATAACTAATGTAAGTGCCATTTTTCCTTTAATTGTCTGATAGTTCCGTCTTTTTTCATTCTTGTTATTATTATATCCATTGTTTTTTTTAATTTTTTATCATCGTACTGCTTAAAAGCTACGGCATATGGTTCTTGAGAAATCTTATTTTTGAGCATTCTATATTCGCCGTTATTATAATCCATTAAAAATCCTGAAATGATTGTATCATCAGTACTCAGTGCATCTCCTTTTCCTTCAATAAAAGCTTGAAAAGCTTCTTTGTAGTTATTATATCCGACAATTCTTGCAGCAGGTATAATATTTCTTATATTTTTTTCTGCTGTAGTGCCTAAAGCAACAATTGTTGTTTTCTTTTTTAAATCGGCAAATGTATAAATATCGCTGTCATTTCTTACAAGTGCAGTTTGACCGGCATAATAATAAGGTATTGAAAAATCAATTAGATATTGTCTTGACGGAGTAACAGACATTGTGGCAATTACTAAATCAACCTTTCCCGAGGTTATGGCTTCTATTCTTGTATTTGGATTTACTTCAACAAATTCAACCTTCATTTCGTCACCAAGTAAATCTTTGGCGATATATTTTGCAACATCTATATCAAATCCGGCGGGTTCTCCCGTTGTTTTGCTTATGAAACCGAAAGGTTTTGAGTCATTTTTTACTCCTACTATTAGAAAATCTCTTTTTATAATTTCATCAACCGCACTCTTTTCGCTTGATTTTCCGCACGAAGTTAAAAAAATCAGCATTAGGATTACTAAAGTTAATATTTTTTTCATGATTTTCCTTTATTAGTTATTAATTTATTGTAAACTCTTGCATTGATTTCCCCTCCAATGAGAACGATTAATGAAGTGTAGTACATCCATACCATTAAAATGGCGACTGCGCCTATTGCTCCGTAAACTTTATTATAGGCATTTAAGTTGCTTAAATAAAGTGAAAAACACCATGAACCAAGTATCCAAAAGAAACAGAAAAAGAATGTGCCCGGCAGAACGCTTCTGAATTTTATTTTATCATTTCCTTCTATGGCAGGAAGTATATAATAGTTTCCAATTGCGGAAAAGGACAAGGCTAAATATGTTACGGGCCATCTTACAATGGAAATAATATCAATTGATAATTGGGATAATGCGGTATATTCAAGCATAAAATCAAGTATTACTTTTCCGAGTACTATTAAATTAACAGATAAAAATAAGACAAGAGAATTAACAAACACCATTATTACGGAAAGTATTCTTGTATAAATAAAGCTCCTTGTTTCTTCAATTGCGTAGGCTCTGTTTAATCCTTTTATTATTACGGCTATTGCATTTGCCGCAAGTGCGATAGTAATTACAAGTCCAAAAACGGCAATTAATGTTCCCTGTTTAAAAATCATGGCTTCATTTAAAGTATCTAAAATTAAAGATGAAACATCTTTAGGAGCTATATTTGTAATGAAATTTAAAATCGGAGAAATTAACGTTTTTTTCCCCATCCATGCAAACAGAGAGGTTAAAAAAAGCAAAAACGGGAAAAGCCCTAATATGAACCAAAATGCCATTTCTGCGGCAACACCGCAAAAATCCTGATTAATTATTTTATTTATCAGACTTTCTATATATTTTCTCATTCTATTTCACTTTGAACACGTTTAAGCAATTTATCAAAAGCAATAGCTATAGGTTTTTTAATTGTGCAGCCTGCCGCAAAAGTATGACCGCCGCCGCCAAAATCTATTACTATAGGGATTAAATTAACGGTTTTACTTCTCAAACTGACTTTTGTATAACCTTCTTTTGTTTCCTTTAAAAGTGCGGCTATTTCAACATTTTTAGAGGTTCTTAAAACTTCAACGATACCCTCTGTAAAATCCTCAGTTGCGTTAAACTTGCTCATGTCGCTTCTTGTTATTTTAGAAAATGCGATTTTTCCGCTATTATAGAACATTGAATTTGTTACTATATATGCCTGAAATTGAACCATTGATTGCGGTTTTGTTTCGTAGCACGCTCTAAATTCATAAGTGGGGGAAACTCCAAGTTTAACAAGCTCTGCCGCAAGCATAAATGTTTCGGGGGTTGTATTTTCATATTTAAATCCGCCAGTATCTGTTAATAATGAAGTATATATACATCTTGCCACATCTTTAGGTATTTCAAAATCCCAATCTTTAAATATTTTATATAAAATAACACCGACGCATGCCGCATTTCCGTCAATAATATTCAGGTCGCCGTAGGCATTATTTGTCTTGTGATGATCTATATTTACTCTATATCCGGCATTATCAAAAATACTCATACCGTAAACCATTCTGTCTTTTGATGCAACATCAACTGCAATGGCAAGGTCATATTTTTTATTTTTATCAATTGTCTGAACATCTTTAAATCTTGTAAAATCAGGAAGGTATGAATATAAGGACGGAAGCGCTCCTATATATACAGACTCGGCTTTTTTATTAAAATATTTCTCAATCATTAAGCTTATTGCAAGATTTGAACCGAGAGTATCTCCATCAGGGCTGACATGGGAAAAAACTATTATACTTTCAGCCTGTTCTATTTTGTTTTTTAACTCTATAAATAAATTATTCATACTTTAGACATTCCATCAAAATAATTATACTATAAAAAGCAAAAAAGAAATCCTCTTATAAAGTGACACTACGGTTTGATTAGAACTTTCAGTGCTTTGCCGTTCATGTGTTTTATTAATGCTTCTTCTGTTCTTTCCAAAGGATATGTATCTGTGATTAGTTTTTCAACGGGAAGTTTTTCTTCATAAATTAATCTGAATGCCTCTCTAAAATACAAGGGTGTATGATGAAATATACTCAATACCTTAATTTCGTCATAATGAAGTCTTTTTGTATCTATGGAAATTGATGTTCCTTCTTTACAGCCTCCAAATAAGTGGACTGTGCCGCCTTTTCTTACAAAGGTAAACATTCTCTCCCAAATTTCAGGCAGCCCTACACATTCAACAGCAACATCAAGCCCTTTTTTTTCATCGGAAAAATCTATAAATATTTTTTCGGGATTTTTATATTTTTTTAAATCAACAACTTCATCAGCTAATCCAAAATCTTTAGCCGCTTCGAGTTTTAAAGGATTTCTCCCCGCCGCTATAACCCTTGCTCCTTTCATTTTAGAAAGCCTGCAAAACATTAAACCGATAGGTCCTAATCCTACAACTCCGACGGTCTGTCCTTCTTTTATTCCCGTTTTTTCAATGCCGTGGACAACATTAGCTAAGGGTTCTGCGAATGCCGCTCTTTCAAAAGATAAATCCTCAGGCATATGGAGAAGATTTCTTTTTACAATTGATTTTGGAATATTTATGTACTCGGCGTAGGCGCCGTTAAGAAATTCTAAATTTTCGCAGAGATTATATTCCCCCCGTCTGCAAAAAAAACACTTGCCGCAGGGTGCTGAATTTGCGGCAGCAACCCTGTCACCTATATTAAAACCTGCTGTATTTTTCCCTATTTTGGTAATAATTCCTGCAAATTCATGACCAAAACCCGACGGTATTTTTTTTATAAGCACGGGATGTCCTCTTTTGTATGTTTTAACATCAGTACCGCAGGTTAATGCCGCCATTATTTTAACCTGAACTTCACCTTCTTTTGGATCTTTTATTTCAGTTTCTTCATATTTTATATTTAAAGGTTCATAAAATTGTATTGAGTTCATTTTCATAACTGAATATATGCTTTCATTATTTTATTAGAAACGGTATCTGTAAGCGCATCATTTATTTTGTCTATCGGGTACACGGAAGCTAAACCTGCCGTTCTTACCTTTCCCTCTTCAATCATGCGCATTGAATCTTCCAAATCCATGGGGGAAGGAGAATAACTGCCCATTATAGTTAATTCTCTGTAATAAATATCATTATTTTTAAAACCGTTATCATTTTTTATACTTGAAAATATTACAATAGTTGCCCCGTCTCTTGCTGCTTTTACCGCAAAATCGACAGCCAAAGAGGCGCCTGCGGTCAGAAATATTGTATCAAAACCCGACGGTGCAATTTTTCTCATTTCTTCAAGAGCGGAATTTTCTTCTTTTAAAAGAAAAGATTTGTCAAATCCGAACTTTTCAGACAAACAAACTCTTTCATAAATTAAATCACATCCATATACGGGGTTTCTGTAAGCTTTAACCGCTTCACCCATTAAAATACCTATTGAGCCGAGTCCTATTATTAAAGTCTTAGTATTATCTTTAATTCTTGCTCTTTTAACTGCTCTTATACAGCAGCCCAAAGGTTCTAAAAAAGAAGCCTCTATAGAAGATAAATTTAAATTTACATTAAATGCCGTATTATGTAAATGCTCTTCTGATACATAAATATATTCAGCAAATCCTCCGGGGATTATGTTTGTAGATTTAAAATGACGGCACATGGAATAGCTTTCACCCCAGCAATACTGACAGTTAAAACAGGGCACGTGATGACCCAATGCTACTTTATCGCCGACTTCAAAAACGGTTTTGGAATTTATTTCCACAATTTCGCCTACAACTTCGTGTCCTAAAATTGTTCCGTTTTTAGCAGCACCGGTTTGCATTTTAACTATATCACTGCCGCATAATCCGCAGCCTTTTACTTTTATAATTGCACCCTCTCCGTATTCATCAAGAACGGGTTTTGGTACATTATCAGATATTATAAATTTGTTGTCTGAAAGAACAGCTGCTTTCATAATAAATCCTTACTAACCTGATTATTATAGTTTAAAATAAAACTAAAATAAATTATTTTCTTTTAATATTCTTTTGTCTAATTTACAAAGTTCGGTTTTTAAAAACTTTTCAAATAAATCAGGACGTTTATTTTTTGTAACAATAAATTGCTGCAGCCTTCGCCATTCTTTAATTTTTTCGTGATTACCCGATAATAAAATTTCAGGAACTTCTAAATCTTCATATTTCCGTGGTTTTGTATAATGCGGATGTTCAAGAAGCCCGTCAAAAAAAGAATCATATTCCGCAGACTCATCATCCCCCAGAACACCTTTTAAAAGTCTTGTAATACTGTCAATAATGCAAAGAGCAGGGAATTCGCCGCCTGTAAGCACGAAATCGCCTATAGAAATTTCTTCCGCTTCTGATTTTATTTTTATACGCTCGTCAAATCCTTCATAATGACCGCAAATTATAATGAGCTGTTCTTTCTTTGCAAATTCTTTTGCTAAATTTTGGTTAAAGATTTTTCCTTTGGGCGAAAGTAATAAGACAGAAGAATTTTCTTTTTTCTCTATTGATTTTAAAGCATCGAGATAAGGCTGACAGGATAAAAGCATGCCAGCGCCTCCGCCATAAGGAGTATCATCAACCTTTTTATGTTTATCTATAGTATAATCACGGGGGTTTACGGTATTAATTTGAATTTTATTTTCGTTTAATGCTCGTTTTATAATGCTAAAATTGCAGGCATTTTGTATAGTATTGGGAAACAGCGTAAGAATATCAAATCTCAACTTATCAAGCCTTCTATGTTATTAACAACAATTTTTTTATTTTTTAAATCCACAACGGGAACAAGGTCTTTTACGAAAGGAACAAGATGTTCTTTTCCGTTATTATCTTTTACGGATAAAATATTGTTTGCGGCATTTTCTCCTATTTGGGAAACTTCACCCAAACAGCAGCCATCCTCATCATAAACTTCTATACCTATTAAGTCGCTTATAAGATATTCATCATTATCAAGATTTTCTTGAACCTCTGTTTTTGGAAGAAAAATATCGCAGCCTTTAAAATCTTCAACATCATTTACGGTTTCAAACTCTTTAAATTTTACTATTGCAAAATGTTTATGAAATCTGACGTAAGAAACATTAAGTTCTTTGTATTGATTATTTTTTTTAACAAAAACTCTGGATAAAGAAGCTGTTTGGTTTTCTCTTCCTTTTGAAAAACCTAGTTTTGCTTCTCCTTTTATACCGTGAAAATTAAGGATTTTTGCAACAGAAATTAAATCATCATTCATATTTATTTTGTCTTTTTATATTCCGCCGGAGCATCTTCCCGCTCTTGATTCCATCTGTCCAAACCCATTTGTTTTCTGATAAGCCCGATTCCTACGTGGACTCTCCATTCATCCATTCTAAGCTGTACGGCAATAATTTTATGACAGCCTATAGGAGGGAGCGGCAATAAGGGTTCGTATAAATTTTTTATTGCAAACAGCTGATCCGGAGAAACCGCTAATTTACGTTTAGGGAAAGGCAATTTAGGAAGCATTAGCTTTTGACGTACCAAATTAATGCCGAAAAAGACTTTTCTTGGTTCCAAGCCTATTGCCTGACCTATAATTTCGTGAATATCAGGATTAGGCAGAGGCAATGCCTTTTTGTACAAAATTTCAATTTGTTCAATTTGCTCTTTGCTTACTAAAAGCTGTTTTTGTCTTTGAGGTCTTCCGTTATTCGGGCGGGGTCTGTTAAAACCGCCTTGCCTGTTATTATTGTTATACCCGTTTCTTTGCGGCGGTCTTTGAGGTCTTTGTCCGTTATCATTTCTATAGCGGTTATTATAGGGTCTTTGATAGTTTCCACCGCCTTGATTTCTGTTATCTCTTGAGCGGTCATTATATCTTGAGTTATTATTTCTGTTATAAGGGGAACGATTGTACGGTTGTTCCGAACGGTCGTAGCTTCCTGCTCTTCTGTCTTCTCGGCGGTTGTCAGAACCGTAAGAATAAGAATTTCTCTGCGGAGTATCATCGGATTTTGTCTGAGATGTTGATGCGTTTGCCGCTTCCTGAGATAAACCTTCGGTATAATTTTTATCCGAATATAAGCAATTCGGACATATTACTCTTTTTGGATTTTTTGTTTCAAACTCAGCGCCGCACTTAATACACTTATTTACATACATTTAATATGCCCCTTTTTATTAAAATCAATATTTCTCTCCCCTGTAAAGGACTTTTTTGATTATTTTAAATTTCAATGTTGATTAGAAATTGTAATCTACCTGACTCATTATAGTGTAATTATAAAGAATATGTCACAAAATAAAAACATTTAAACTATATCATATATCATTATTTTATACATAAAAAGAAAAGAAGGCAATATTTAACTTAATATTTAATTACAATTTTTCTGTGTTTTCATCTTTAAACTTAATTGTCCGCAGGCAGCATCTATATCATTGCCCCTTTCAAGCCTTATTGTAACTTTTTTGCCCGAAGCTTCCAATATATATTTAAATTTTTGAACGGCTTCTTTTTTTGGCTTTTTATAATGACTTTTTTCATTTTGATTGTATACAATTAAGTTTACGTTGCTCTTTAGTTTTGAAATTGCAGCTGCCAATTCTTTTGCATTTTCTACGGAATCATTAATATTACTCATTAATACGTACTCAATTGTTACACGTCTTTTTGTTTTTTCCGTATATTGTTTCAATGCGGAAATTAACCCGTTAAATTTGTATTTCTTTGCAACAGGCATGATTGTTTCTCTGATTTCCTGATTTGGGGCATGAAGAGAAATTGCAAGTGTGGATTGAAAATTTAAATCCGCAAGCTTATTAATTGAGGGAATTATTCCGCATGTTGATACAGTTATTCTTCTTGCACCCACTTGAAAATGTTCTCTGAAAATTTTTATTGAATTTATTAAACTGTCAAAATTTAATAAAGGTTCCCCCTGACCCATATAAACAATATTTGTTACTTTTAATCCCGTATCAGACTGTATAAGAAATATTTGCTGAATAATTTCGTCAGTGTCAAGATTTCTCGTAAATCCGAGCTTTGCGGTTGCGCAAAAATCACAACCCATGGGGCATCCGACTTGTGTACTTATACAAGCGGTTAAATTTGCCCTGTTATCAAAACGCATAAGTACAGCTTCCACACAGCACCCGTCTTGCAGTTCAAACAAAAATTTTATTGTTCCGTCTTTGCTTACCTGTTTATCTTTTATGGAAATTGAACACAACTGAGTTTTTTCTTTGAGCATTTCTCTCGTTTTAACAGGTAAATCAGTCATTGAATCAATATCTTTTGCAGGTTTAATGTAAAGCCTGTTATAAACTTGCCTGGCACGATATTTTGATTGATTATTCTCAATCATGAAACTTTCAAGTTCTTCTATGCTTTTTCCTACAAGTATTACTTTATTTTCCATTACAAAGAAATTCTAACATAAATATTTATTTTGTTTATAATTAATGTAATGCACAACAGATGCAGGCTAATATGAAACAGCACACAATTTAAATCGAAACAATATTCTGAAGTTTACAATAAAATGTTAATTTATTCGCAAACTCTGTTTGTATTTAAAAATGTTCATGTTATTATATTAGTTGAAATATTAATGTATAAGTCAAGGAGAAATAAATTGAGAACTTACGAATTATTATCAATAATAAAACCTAATATCGATTCTGAAGAATTTGATAAAGAAACGGCTAAAATTGAAGAAACAATAGTATCTTTACAAGGAAAAGTAATTTCTACGGATAAAATGGGTCGTAAAAAATTAGCATACGATATTAAAGATTACAGAGACGGCTATTTTGTTGTTCACAACTTCGAAATGGAACCTGCTCAAATTACAAAATTCAACAGACAATTAAGATTAAATGAAAATGTTTTAAGAATTGTGCTTGTTGAAACTTCCGAAGTAAAAGCATAGTAACGGAGATTAAAATGTCAATTGCAAAAGCTGTATTATCAGGTGTGGTTTACAGAAATCCAGAAAAAAGATTTACGGGAAATAATATTCCTGTAACTACATTTACTATCAATATTGATGAAAAAGAACAATCTTTAATAAGAGTAATTGCAAGAGGAAATAATGCTGATGCAATTGAACAGTCAGTTTCAAAAGGTGATAAGATTGTTGTTGAAGGCAGGCTTCAAATTACGGCATTGCAAGGTGACGACGGTACTGAAAAGAAAGTTATGGAACTTGATATTTCAAGTTTTGAAGTTATTTCTTCTTCATCTTCAAATGCTTCAGCTTCAAAAAAGAATTCTGATGAGGTAGTCAAGTTCTCAGAAGTTGAAATGGGTGATGTTTTAATCGGCGAAGAGGAAATACCGTTTTAGTTTATAATTAGAAAATAGAGGAAAATATAATGGCGAAAGAACAATTAGACAAGAAAAAACGTAAAAACTGCAGTTTTTGTGCGGACAAAATAGAAACAATTGACTACAAAGATGCTCAAAAGTTAAGAAAATACTTGACGGAAGCAGGTAAAATTCTGCCAAGAAGAATAACAGGAACATGTGCAGAACATCAAAGAAAACTTGCAAAAGCCGTTAAAAAAGCACGAGAAGCTTCTTTACTTTGTTATGTTTTTGAAGCGTAATTAAATATACTGATTTGTAATAAAACTTTAAAGAAGAGAACTTAAATTTTAGTGTTCTCTTCTTTTTATTCTATGAAATTAATCTTCTATTATAC
>JAJQHF010000135.1 GCA_021199975.1 Candidatus Gastranaerophilales bacterium | reverse complement strand
ATTTTTTATAATAACTATACAAGGGTGGCAGTTTCCTAAGCTGCCGGATACTCTTTAGAGGTTGAAGCGGAACTTATCTTTTTAGATGGGTTTCGCTTTTTACTATGTATAAAATCAAAAATAACATTATTAATGTTAAATTAATATTATCCATAAGCAGCCTCCTTTCTTTTGAACTATCAACCGAGATTGAAGTATTAATGTTGTGTTGACGTTCATTGAAAAGAGTATCTTTTACCCGATATTATTCTATAATAAATATTTTACTTTTTATATTCATACCATTTCTCAAAAGTTGAAAAGAAAATTAGCGCATAATTTTTTTTGCCTTTTTCTATTCTGAAAATTTTATCGAAAAAGAAAAACAGAGGATAATATATAAAAAACGGCATTTTGGTAAATCTGTTTATTAAAAATAATGTGCGGTTTCTTACAAACTCTTTATCTTCTTCTTTTATATCAAGATGTTTAAAATCATATTTCATCATATTAAAAAATTTTCTTTTATAAGGCAGTCTTACTTTCATAAACCACCAGTATAAAGTTATTACTTTATAATCCCAGTAATAATAATTCATTTCATCAAATAAATCTATTTTTTTAAGATTATCGCCTATCAGATTAAAAATTTTAAAATAATCAAAAAATGTTTTATTTCTTGAATTTGTAACGGCATTTTTTCTGTTGCAGCGGTAATACATTAAATCTTCTCTTAAAACAGAAAGTTTGTCTGCCTTAAAAAGGGCATCATAAACAAATACATTATCTTCAAAATAAATGCCGCCCGGGAATTTAACATCCTTTTTTATAAGAAAATCACGTTTGTACATTTTATCCCAAGGCACACTTGTCTGCCAAAAAACAGAATATTTAATATCCCGCCAATTAAAAGTTTTATTGTCAAATTCTTCGGGAATTTGTTTTAATTTTGCATAAACATGATTTTTATCAATTTTACCCGTTAAATCATCAAATTGATTCCATGTACATAAAGTAATATCGGCGCCGCATTCTGTAATTTTATTATAAAGATGTTCTATAGCGGTTAATTCCATATAATCGTCGCCGTCTATAAAGAAAATATAATCGCCCCGAGCCATTTGAACACCAAAATTTCTTGCAATACCCTGCTTTAAATTAGAAGTATTTTTATAAATAACAAATCTGTCATCTTTTTTTGCATATTCATTGACTATTTCAAGTGTTCTATCCGTAGATTTATTATCAACAACTATAATTTCAATATCTTTAAAAGTCTGATTAACAACACTGTCAAGTGTTTGCCTTATATATTTTTCCACATTATAAACAGCTAAAATTATACTTACTTTTACATTCATACTTCACCTTTAATTATTTAAATAATAAAATAATTATATGATATTAAAAGAATTTTCAAAATATTTATTAATTAATTAATAAATTTATTTTGCTTATAACATCATCGCAGGTTATAGCTTGCATACATTTTGCAGTTTGCAGACACTTATTATTTTTTTGTTCATAAGCTAAAAAACAACAGGGATAACACTTAAATTCTGAAGATTTATTTATAATACTACAGTTACCGTTCAATGGATGCCAATGAGTTATTGAAGTTGAACCATTTAATAATATAGATTTCTTTTTAAACACCGAAGCAACATGTATTAAACCCGAATCTATTCCTATAAAAAGTTTACAGTTTTTAATAAGATTAATTGTTTCTTCAAGTTTTATTTTGCCTGCTAAGTTAAAAACCATTTCCTTATTTGTTATAATATTCTCATATTCATTATAATCTTTTTCTGAACCTAATAAAATAACTTTTAATTTTAAAGTATTGATAATATATTCAATTATTATTTTCCATTTTTCATTTTGCCAATCTTTCAAATAAGTTCTTGAAAATGCTTGTATTGCAATAAATTCGTAACTATATTCGGGTTTTTGCAATATAAATATATTTTCTAAATTTGTGTTTTTTACAGGTATGTTTTCAGCTCTAAGCAAGTCTAAATACAAATTCGATATGTGTTTAGACTCATCATAATAAAATGATTTAGTAAGAAATCTATTACCTTTTACATTAAAACCTATCCTGTTTTTTACAAAAGACAGAAAAGCTATTGTTGAAAAACTTGAACTCTTTTTTAAAAAATAAACTTTATCATATTTTTTAAAAATTTTTATATATTTAAAAAAATTTTTAATATTTAATTTTTCATAAAAAATTAAATTATCAATATATTTACAGTTTTCAAGAAGACATTTATATCTGTAATCAATAAGAACATCAATAATTCCATTTTTCTTATAATAATTTTTTAATTCCCGATAAAAAGGAATGGCAAAAATTGTATCTCCTATAGTATCATATCGAATAACTAAAATTTTATATTTTTTGTTCATTTTATTTCTTATATTAATCATGTCTTAATTTTTCTTATATTTATTGAAAAAGTGTATATATATGTCATATTAATCATGACATATATATACATAAAGTCAAGAATATATTTATACATATATGCATAGTTTTTATTGAAAAATCATTTTATTCTTTTATAAAGGTAAATTATGATTGATATAGAACAAATAGGCTACAAAATAAAAGAAATTAGGAAATCTAAAAAAATTTCACAAGAAAAACTGGCGGAAAAAGTTTTGATGAATACACGCAGTATTTTAAGAATTGAAAATGCACAAACAATACCTAATTTAGATACACTTAATAAAATAGCAAAAGCATTAGATGTTAATATAACAGATTTTTTTGAAACAAAAATTTTTAAAAATAAAAAAGAAATAATTAAAGATATAAATAAATGTTTAGATTTAATGTCTGAAAGTGAATTAAAAAAATTTCATAAAGCAGTGTATAATTATATTCATTAAGAACTATGATATTAAAAGAATTTTCAAAATACCTGCAGAAAAATAAAGATAAAAATTCGGTTAATCTGTTAAATGAATGGATTATAGAAAGAATAACACGCCCTTCTTTAGACAAAGTTGATAATATTTTAAAAGCGGAACTATATTATGCAAAAAATAATAACGGGAAGACATTAATAATAGCTAAAAGCGATACGGGAAGAACCTTATTAAATGCTTTATATAATTTTTCTTTAAGTTTTGAACAATATAAACTTGCAAAATTTCTGCACGACAAAAAAGCAAATGATTTTAAAAAAAATAAATAGTTTTTAATTTTGAACAGGGTAAAATACAACATAACTTTTTAAAATTTCATTTTTAAAATAATCGGGCAAAGTTTGAAAATCATTAATATCAACTATAAAAG
>JAJQHF010000191.1 GCA_021199975.1 Candidatus Gastranaerophilales bacterium | reverse complement strand
CAATATCGCAGAGGGCGCCTGTTTGCTGTAACTTGATATCACCTGCATTTATTACAAATAAAGGAACAGGATTGGTTGTGTGTGCGGTATACGGAGCATGTGTTATTTTATCCTCCATACATTCGGCATTTCCGTGATCAGCTGTTAGGACAACGGCAACATTGTTTGATTTTGCTTTTGCAACGATTTTACCTACGCATTCATCAACTGTTTCACAAGCTTTAACAGCAGCCTCCATAACACCCGTATGACCTACCATATCAGGATTTGCAAAATTAACAAGGATAAAACCGTAATCTTTATTATCCAGTGCTTTTAATACTTCATCACATACTTGATAAGCACTCATTTCGGGCTGCAAGTCATAAGTGGCAACCTTGGGCGAATTTACCAAAACTCTTGTTTCAAGCTTGTTAGGTGCTTCAACTCCGCCGTTAAAGAAAAATGTTACATGTGCATATTTTTCTGTTTCGGCTGTTCTAAATTGTTTTATTCCGTTTTTATCAAGAACTTCGCCTAAAATATTTGTAAGTTTTTGAGGTTCAAATGCAACAGGAAACGGAAATGCTGCATCATACTGAGTAAATGTTACATAATAAATATTTTTTCTTACAGCCTTTCTGTTAAATCCGTCAAAGTTTTCAAAATTTATTGCTCTTGATATTTCTCTTGCTCTGTCAGGACGGAAATTGAAGAAAATAACCGCATCATTATCTTTAATTCTTGAATTAGGAACATTAATAACAACAGGCTCAACAAATTCATCATTAACACCTTTTTCATAAGAAGATTTAACTGCTTCAACTGCCGAGTCCGCTTTATTTCCTTCGCCTAAAACGAGCATATTGTAAGCTTTTTCAACTCGTTCCCAACGATTATCTCTGTCCATAGCGTAATATCTTCCCGAAACAGAAGCTATAGGCGGCAAATCGGCTTCTTTTAATTTTGCTTCGACTGTTTCCAAAAATCCGACAGCACTCTTTGGCGGTGTATCACGCCCATCTAAAAATGCGTGAAAATAAACTTTTTTTAATCCCTGCTGTTTTGCAAATTCTATTAAAGCCAAAATATGATCTAGAGAAGAATGTACACCGCCTGTTGAAACAAGCCCGTACATGTGAAGAGAGGAGTTATTTTCTTTTACATGCTTTACCGCATTTAAGAATTTTTCATTTTTAAAAAAGCTTCCCTCTTTTATTTCTTTGTTAATTTTAGTTAATTCCTGATAAACAATTCTGCCTGCGCCGATATTTAAGTGTCCGACCTCAGAATTTCCCATTTGCCCGTCAGGCAAACCGACATGTTCTCCGTCAGCAAAAATTTGAATATTAGGTTCTTCTTTATAAAATCTGTCTATATTAGGTGTACTTGCTGTTTTTGTAGCATCTTTCGGACAGTCCGTATTTATTCCCCAGCCGTCCATAATACAAAGCAATACTCTTTCTGTCATAATATCCCCCTTTTTAAATCTTCATTAATTTTATTATCCGATATAAAAAAAAGATTTAAAGTACCCCTGTACGAAAATTATGTTTTAAAAATTATAATAAAAGAGTAAACTTTGACAATACTATATGAAAAGATATTTAAATTATTTGCCAAAAATTTTAAGAATTTTATCTATCAATCCTTCTTCGCTGTTATTTGGTTCAAAAGAGGCAGACGGTGACATTTTTGATATTTTTTCTTTTAATTTTTCACTGTCAGGTGAAAGGGGAGCTTTTGCGAGATACTTTTCATAGGCTTCTTTTGCGCTTGCAGTATTTTTTAATTTTTCATAGCACATGCCTAATTTATAATATACTTCATAATTATTTGTATTTGTTTTTGCAAGTTTTTCATAATAGCCTAAAGCATCTTTAAACTCATACATATCGGCATATACATCGCCTAATCCTTCAAGAGCGGCGGGGTTATCGGGTTCTTGTCTTATAAGTTTTTCGTAAAACTCCATTAAGCTTGTTTTATCTCCTGATGCTTCATTTATTTTGATTACTTCTTTTATCGCTTCGCTTTTTGAAGGGTCATATCTGTGGGCATTAAGGTATTCAGCCAAAGCCAATTCGTATTCTTGTTTATATGAATAGCATTTCCCCATATTGTAATGATAGCCGTAAGAGTCGTTTTTTTCGTCACAAACAAGCGCTTTCATTTGGTAAACAAGGGGATTTTGAGGGGAGAGTTCATTAAATTTATCTATATATTCGCTGCATTTGTCAAAATCTTTTTTATTAAACCAGTATTCGGCATATAAAGCGTGGTAATTTGCATTTGACAAATCATCTAATCCCTTTAAAATAGTTAAAGCCGAGTCATTATCGCCTTTCATTAAATATGCTTTTATTTTAGAGTAATCATTTCTTGCATATTTTAGTGCATTATCATATTGACTTTCTTTTATATACAAAGCACAAAGATATTCGCTTAATTCATTAATTTCAGGGAATGCCTTAACTCCTTTTTCTAATACATTAATTGCGGAAAATCTGTCGCCATGTTCTGCATATAAATCTGCAAGCTTATAGTAAATAGCCATGTCATCTTTACTTTCAAGTATTCTGTAATACTCATCTATGGCATTTTGTATTTTACCTGTATGTTCGTAGGCTTTTGCAAGGAGAAATCTTGCATTTATTATTTCATCTTCTTCTTGGGTTGATGATATAGCCTTTTTGTAATCATCTATAGATTGGGTTACTTTTTCGTTTAAAATCTTATATTTTGCACGTGTTAAGTAGTATTTATAATTGTTTTTATTTATATATATATCAAGAAGCTCGGAATATCCGACAAGCGAATTAGGATTAACTGCAACAAGTTCTTCCCAATATTTGGCAGCATCTTCTTCTTTGCCGATTGTCTTTGCAAGGAGTGCAATTTTTTCAAGATACTCCGCATCCTCCTTTAATTTATCATAAGCATTTTGAAGCATATCATAAGCTTTGTCATATTGCTCATCATCAATAAGCATTTGCGCCTGAACTAAAACACCGTTACTCATATTTTTCCTTTTTTCGCCCTAATAGAATTTAATTATATAACAACAAATAATAATAACAACAGACTGTATTTTATTAAAAAAAGAAGAAAACAAAAAGGATTTT
Organism: Candidatus Gastranaerophilales bacterium; assembly: GCA_021199975.1. Taxonomy (GTDB): domain Bacteria; phylum Cyanobacteriota; class Vampirovibrionia; order Gastranaerophilales; family Gastranaerophilaceae; genus Avigastranaerophilus. The sequence continues at coordinate 192 of JAJQHF010000191.1, read as the reverse complement.
TGTGATAAAATAAATTATGTTAGGAAAAAATTTCACGATAAACTAAAGGGCTGACGAATAACAGGCTTTAGCGTAAAAAGGAAATTTTAAACATGAAATTATAATTTTAAATGGGTTTAACCTTGCAAATGGTAAATATATTGCAATTTTAGAAGGCTGCGATCATTGGACTGATGAATTAAAACTTCAAAA
>JAJQHF010000208.1:9600-17753 GCA_021199975.1 Candidatus Gastranaerophilales bacterium | reverse complement strand
AGCTCAAATAGCAGATAAAATCTTATCAGATGAAAGATTATTTAATAACCCTGATTTTATGAAAAAAGCAGCAGATATAATTTATGAAATAAGAACTCCAGAAAAAGCTCAAATAGCAGATAAAATCTTATCAGATGAAACAATTTCTAGATTAGAAGCACAAAAACAAAAAATATATAACAACCCTGACAAATATGTTAATGGGGAATATGAATTCGTTGAAGATATGGAAAGGAAAATTGATGAATGTTTTGATCATTACTGTGTAGATTTCTTACAATTAGCAAGTATATACGATAAAGAAGCATTAGATAATTTATTCAGAATGCGATTTGATGATGTAGTAGAATATGTTTCAACTATGCGTAAATTTGGTTTCAAAGACCTTGAAATTTTAGGTCAATTGTCAAATTCAACTAATATTGATGGCAAACCATTTTTGCCCGCACAAAAAATACAATTTATTGATTTAATTGATGGGTATAAAAAATTCGGTTTAGATTTTTCTAAAATAGAAACAATGCTTGCAGAAGGCAAAGTTGACACCGCACAATTAAACATTGATTTATTTAATCAAATAATGAAAATATCAGGCTTAACAGATGAAGAAATTGTATCAATTCCAAAGGAAAAACTAACCTCATGGGATATAAAATACGCACATTTATTAGCAAGAGAAATAAATAGCGGCGAAGATGAGGCATTTGGTGATTTATTAAGAGCTGCAAATTTAGAAGATTTTGAAAACTATATTCATGATAAATCTAATAAATATGGACAAGCAAATGCTTCAACAAGAACTCAATATGATGAAATGGGCATGGATTATGAAAAATGGCTGCATCCATCCAAAGAAAGCGAACTTCATTTTATCTCAAAAGATAAAAATACAGAACAATTAACTCAAATTGCTTCTCAAATTCAAGAAGATATGAATACTTTAATGCAAACCCCTGCAAAAGGTTTTATCAAAAAACAGTTCCCTAAATTTGTAAAAGGAGAGGAATTTGTAATTCCTAATGAATACTTAACGTCAAAATCAAAATTAACAGAACTTGTAAAAATATTGTCAGACACATCAGAACAAGGACAAATGACTAAATTATGGAAACGTGCGCAGGGCAACTTGTCAAATGCAGATCCTAACAGAGTGAACAATGCAAAAAACACATTAACAATTTTGGATCACTTAAACCAAAGAATGGATGATATTGATAAAGTTCAAGAAACAAAAGCAGCAAAAACACTGGATTTAACAATTAAAATGTGGGATAGAAATCCTCAAAAGGATATCTTTCAAGGTAATTATTCAACATGTTGTATTGGAATGGGTGGCGGAAATGGCTCTGCAATGCCGCATTTTGTAATGGATACTGCTTACAATATGATTGAATTAGTTGACAATACAAGCGGAAAAACAATAGGCAATGCATTATGTTATTTTGCAAAAGATTCAAACGGTAATCCTATTTTTGTTGTAGATAATATTGAAATAAATAATAGTGTGAAACCCTCCGGGGAAGTTGGCATTGAATTAAGAGATTCAATTACTCAATATGCTTCAAATGTTGCAAAAGAAGTAACCGGACAAGATGACGTACCAATTTATATGAGTAAACAATATAATGATGTACCATGTAGCGATTTACCCGCAAGTCAAGGAACTATAAAATTTATGGGTGATATAGATTGCGATGAAATTTATATGGATTTATACGGCGGTTGGACAGATAAAAAAGATTTAACCAATATATGCCGGTTACTAAGACTTAGATAATAATACCTGTATAGGATGCTGAAAAGCATATTGGAGGTATAAGTGAAACGTTCGGCAATGCCAGAGTCTTTTATAACGTTGCATGGGGTTTGGGGGAATTTTTTATTATAAATTTTAATTAAAAACTACAATTGTCAGTTTTTTAGCCCTCTAAAGCTTCTTTTAAAAGTTTATTTAGAAGCTGCGGATTTGCTCTGCCCTTTGTTTCTTTCATAATTTGTCCTACGAAAAATCCGAAAAGTTTATCTTTTCCGTTTCTGTATGCTTGAACTTGTGAAGGATTTGCTTCTATAACTTTGCTAATTATTTCTTTTAAAGAATTTTCATCAGATATAACGCTTAAACCCTGTTTTTCAACAATAGCTTTTGCACTTCCGCCTTCTTTTAATAATGTTATAACAATTTGTTTTCCTATGTTATTAGAAATAGAGCCGGAGGTTATAAGATTAATTAACTCTGCAAAAGAGTCAGCTGTTAACTTTGTTTCTTCAATAGTAACTTTTTCTTCCTTTAAGTAAGCCGCTATCTCTTTCATTAAGAAATTATTTGCAATTTTTGCATCAGCTCCGAGAGCAACTATTTTATCATAGAACAATGCAATATCCTGCTGCTCAACTAATACATTTGCATCATAAGATGTTAATCCGTATGAAATATATCTTTGTCTTCTTTGAGGCGGTAATTCAGGCATTTTAGAAGCGATTTCATTTACCCATTCTCTTGAAATTTCAAGCGGCATTAAATCAGGGTCGGGAAAATATCTGTAATCATGGGCATCTTCTTTGCCTCTCATAGATTTTGTTATACCTTGATTATCATCCCATAATCTTGTTTCTTGAATTACTTTTTCTCCTGCTTCAACTATATCAATCTGCCTGTCAATTTCATATTCAATTGCACGTTGAAGGGCTCTAAAACTGTTTACATTTTTAATTTCAGCTCTTGTACCAAATTCTTTTTGACCTTTTGGTCTGACGGAAATATTTGCATCACATCTCATAGAGCCTTCTTCTAAATTACCGTCGCAAACACCTATATATCTTAGAGTCGTTCTTAATTCCTCCATATAAGCTCTTGCTTCATCAGAAGAACGCATATCGGGCTCAGATACTATTTCTAGCAACGGAGTTCCGGCTCTGTTTAAGTCAACCAAAGAATAGCTTGAACCCGCAATTCCTGATGCCCCCATATGAACGAGCTTCCCTGCATCTTCTTCAAGATGTGCTCTTGTTATACCTATTCTTTTCCCTTCTATGTCAATATGTCCGTTTACGCATATAGGCTGGTCATATTGAGAAATTTGATAACCTTTCGGTAAATCGGGATAAAAATATTGTTTTCTGTCAAACTTGCAATATTGAGGAATGGTACAATTAAGAGCTAAACCCGTTAATATTCCCATATTTACACATTCTTTGTTAAGAACGGGAAGAACTCCAGGCATACCTAATGTTACGGGACTTACGTGGGTGTTTTGCTCACCTCCGAACTCTGTTGAATCGCACGCAAAGATTTTTGATTTTGTTTTTAATTGTGCGTGTACTTCAAGCCCTATTACAACTTCATATTTTTCTCTTAATTCTTCCATTTCTGCCGTTGACATATATTAAATCCTCTGTTTACAGATATTCACAATAAAATCATAACACGAATATTTAATTTAATAAATAAAGGAAAATTCATGGCAATCTGAAAAGAATACAACATTGGATTAAATCAGCTAAATTTATATGGATATATATTTAATTATGTTTTTTTTCCAATGTTATAATTGCATCTCTGTCTTTTTTTGAACCGTAGTGTTTTATTCCTCTGCCTTTTGTTTTTTCTTGCAAGTCTTTAAGATTTGTTTCAATATAATTAATTTTATATGTAATTTGATTATTCTTTTTTGTAACTTCTACAATTCTGAATGCGTTCGGATAACTTACAAGTGCGGGAGTAATAACCTGTAAAATATTATTTTTTTGAGTAATTTTTGTTGTATGATAATGTCCCGTGAATAAAGCAATGGGCATATCGTGCTTTTGCAGTACCGCTTTTAGTTTATCCGCATTTAATAATTCAAGATGTTTTGACTCATAAGGAGGAAATATTGGAAAATGCATAAAAATTATAACCGCCTCTTTTTTTGATTCGCTTAATACGTTATCTAACCAGGATAATTCTTCATTGGAAAGAGTTCCGTTTGGAGTATTCTTTTTTACACTAGGTCCGCTTATTGTTCCGTCTAAAACAATAATTCTGAACCCCTTTTTAGGCTTAAATGTGTAATAAGGTACATTGAATTTATAATTTGGATTTTTTTCATTAAGAATTTTTAAGAAATTAGTTTTTGATAAATATCCGTTTGCTGTTGTGTCATGATTCCCTAAAACATAATACCAAGGGTAATTTAGTGTATTTAATTCGTCTGTCAGACTGTATAAATCATCTTTTTTCGCTCTGTCTATACCGTCGCCGGTAATCATAACAAAATCAATGCCTTTTTCATCATTAATCTGCTTAATTGCATCTTCTAATAACGGCTGCGTCTGTGACAGCAGCTTGTATCCTTTATCTTCTCTGCCTAATGCATAGTGAATATCAGACAATTGAGCGAATTTTATTGTTTTGGAAAAAGATGGTAAATCAGATACAAAAAACAAAACTGCCGCAATAAATATAACAAAACAACAAACTTTCAATAAATTTTTCATAAATCTATTTATCCTGTATTAATTCTAATTTACTTATTATATCAAAATATACAATAATGAAAAATAATTGTTTTTTAGTAATAATAGTTATAAACTGTTGTTATATTTATGAATGAAAAGATACAAAAAAAGAACATAATATTTTTCTCAATATTTATGCTTATAGTTGTAATAGTTTTGGATTTGATATTGGAACCTCAAGAAATCGTCCTAAAAGATTACATGAATGATTTGCTGCAGACATTGGCGGCAAAACAAAATATTTCACCGCAGCGTTTGTATGTTAATGCTTGGAGAACTACAAAAAATTCATATTTTGATAAAACTTTAAATAATCAGGATTGGACAAGATGGCGCTACAGATATTTAAAATATATTAAAAATGAAGAAGATGCAAATGTTGCTATTAATACTATGCTGTCAAGTTTAAATGACCCTTATACCAAGTTTTTACTGTCTGACTTATTTGAAAAACAGAAGATTTTAATGGACTCTAAAATATACGGGTTAGGTATGACAGTTGTAGAGATGGGAAAAGGAGTATTTGTAAGAGAGATTCTTAAAAATTCACCGGCAGAAGAAGCAAATATTATGCCCGGTGATGCTATATTAAGTGTTAACGGAGTAAGCACAAAAGATATAGATCCTGATGAATTGGTAAAAATTATTGAAAAAATAAAAACAGAAAAAGTTGAAATAACATTTATGCAAAATGGGGTTGTTACGACCAAAAAACTTCAAAAAGCAAATATATTTTTACCTACAATGGAATTTAAAATTACAGATGATAATATAGCTATAGTGACTTTAACAAATATAATGGGAGAGAAAGCCGTAATTGATTTTATTCACATTCTTGAAAAAACAAATGATACAAATGGAATTATTATAGATTTAAGATATAATTACGGCGGAATATTGTCAAATGCAATTCAAATGGCTAATTATATGCTTGATGAAGATGAAATATTAAGCATAGAATCCAGAGGCAATAGAAAATATCAAATATATTCTGCAAATGAAAGAATATTTGAAAAGAAGCCTATTGTAATTTTAATAAATAAAAATACTGCAAGTGCGGCGGAAATATTGGCAGGAACACTAAAAGACAATTTAAATGCCGTATTAATAGGCGAAAATAGTTACGGCAAAAATTCAATACAGCATGTTATATCCATGTCAAACGGAACAGGACTTATTCTTACGACAGATAAATATATTTTTCCTTCCGGAAACGATATTTATAGAAGAGGGTTAATTCCTGATATTGAAATAAAGCAGAAATATGCCGTGTTATCAAATACCGATAAAAAATTAAAAAGAGCAGTAGATATTGACGGTCAGCTTCAAAAAGGTTTGGAATTAATAAGAAAAGTAGTGAAAAATAAAGAATAAGATGTTATAATAAAATTGCTCTATGCAGGTATTTATTTTGTTCCTACATCTTGATTAAAAGGGAAAGAAGACTCTAATAACAATGCAGTAGACCTGCCAAGCAGCAGGAAACGGATTTGTTAAGGCGCTTACCCACCTGTGGAGCATTCACAGGTAACAAAATCATGCTTGCATAGGGCTTATTTAAGATTGTCTGAGAAAAAATTCACAATAAGTCGTGTTACAAAGCAAAACTTAATATAAATAATCAAATTCAAGATGACCTATTTTTACAATGTCGCCTTCCTGAATGCCTGCTTCTTTTAAAGCATCAAATACACCCATTGATTTTAATATATTTTGAAACCTGTATAACTGTTCAGTATTTCTGCTGTCGGTAACATTTGCGAGCCTGAAAATTTTACCGCCTTCAATGCTGTATGTATGTTTATCTGTTTTATAAACAGTATAAGAACTGTCATCATTATCTTTTGCGCCGTCATCTTCTTCAACTTCGATTTCAATAACAGGTTTTGGAATTTCATCAACTTTTTTTGAAACAAAATGCATAAATTCCGCTAAATTTTCACCTGTAACAGCTGATATAAGAAAAACATCATTTGATATTTTAGAAAATTCATCTTTTAATTCATTTTTTCTGCTCTCATCTACCGCATCAATTTTATTAAGAGCAATAACCTGATAAACCTCCGAAAGTTTTTGGGAGTGTTTTTTTAACTCTTCATTTATTATCTTATAATTTTTAATAGGGTTTTCCTCTGCCAAATCAACAAGATGAATTAAGAAACGGCATCTTTCAACATGTCTTAAAAATTCATGTCCGAGTCCGGTTCCTTCTGAAGCTCCTTCAATCAAACCGGGTATATCAGCCAACACATAGCTGTCACTGTTATCTTTTCTAACGACACCAAGATTTGGAACTAAAGTGGTAAAAGGGTAATCAGCAATTTTAGGTTTTGCGGAACTCACGGCACTTATAAGGGTTGACTTGCCTGCATTTGGCATGCCGAGTAATCCGACATCCGCAATTAATTTTAATTCAAGCTCAAGAGTTCTTTCAATTCCGTTTTCTCCAGGCTCACAAAATTGGGGCGCTCTTTTTTGAGGGGTTGCAAAACAAGCATTTCCTCTTCCTCCTCTTCCTCCTTGTGCAACCATTATTGTCTGTCCTTGAGAGTTTAAATCGGCAATTATTTTTCCTGTTTCAAAATCTTTTACGATAGTACCTAAAGGAACTTTTATATATAAATCTTTACCGCATTTGCCGTGCTGGGTTTTAATATAACCATTCTCTCCATTTTCGGCTTTAAATACGGATTGAAACTTAAAATCCAACAAAGTTGTTAAATCTTCGGTTGCAATGAGATAAACATCCCCGCCTTTACCGCCGTTTCCTCCGGCAGGACCGCCTTTATCAACATATTTTTCTCTTCTCCAGGCAACAATACCGTTACCGCCTCTGCCTGATTGGATTTTTATTTTTGCTTTATCTAAAAACATACCACTCTTTCTTTATGTTTATTTATTATAAAACAAAAAGAAAGAATAATTTCGTGTTTTGAATTATTAAATTATGAGTTTATAAGTATCAATACCAAAATAGTCGGCTATTTTATCGAGTTTTTCAATTGTTATATTAGTATTTTGTTTTTCTAATTTAGAAATATAAGAATTTTCAAAATTCAACTCAAGTGACAGCTTTTCACGTGTTAGCTTTCGAGCTTCTCTTAACTTTCTGACATTTATGGCTATATTTTCTTTTGAATTTTGCCTCATAACCTTACAAGATTTTCTTTTAATATAGTTTCAAGGATTTCACTGCTGTCTTTAACTAAATTTGAACAATGCTGTCTTCTTTCTAGAGAATGAAAATCAGCAAATCCGGCACTTAGAATTTTACAGCAGTTAACTTTATACTTTTGGGAAAATTTTTCATTAAATTCTTTAGCAAGCTTGCGTGCGGTCATGCCGTCTTTATCTTTATTTTTTCCGAAAAGTGAACCTATTACAATTTGAGCTCCCGCAACGGCACCGCATAAACACTTTATTCCCATTCCTCCTGAAAATGGTGTTGCTATAGCTAAAATATCTTCTTTAATATAGCCTTTATCAATTGCCGCTTGTACAACCGATTCTGAACATGAATACCCGCTTAAAAAATACTTTACTGCTATTTCTTTCATAAATCCTCCATTTTTAAATTATTATACTATTATTCCTCAAAAAAATTAATTAATCCCTTAAAAAAACTTTTTTTAATACCTGATACTACGCTTCTATTT